>JANMGS010000624.1:0-4552 GCA_031374745.1 Ferruginibacter sp.
CGAAAACCACGTGTTTTTTGCACCAGCATTGCCACTCGAAGAAGTGTTTGACCCTACCGGAGCCGGCGATACATTTGCAGGTGGGTTTATTGGGCATCTTGCAAAAACAAAAGATATTAGTTTCGAAAATATGAAAACGGCAATAATTGTAGGAAGTGCAATGGCAAGTTTTTGTGTAGAAAAATTTGGGCCAGATCGTTTAAAAGAAATCACTAAAGCTGATATTGATGCTCGTATTGGAGAATTTGTGCAATTGGTAAATTTTGATATTGATTTGGTATAATTTATAGGGTAGATGGACATCATAATATTGATTTTTTTAGCTATTAAAATTGGAAAACTTGCTACCTCAAAAGGTTTGCCAGCAGGCAAATGGAAACTATATCTGGTACTTGCTTGGATAGCAGGTGAGTTTGTAGGTGCATTTATAGGCGTTGCCATTTTTGGAGCAGACAATCAAGTAAGCTGGATATTAATAGCAATTGGATGTGCCCTTTCTGCTTATTTTATTATCTACAATTATTTGATGAAATTACCCGACGTACTAGATGACAATGAAATAAATAATATAGGAAATTAAAAAACCGGGGTTCACAACCTCGGTTTTTTATTGGGTAGATTGTATGGCTAATAACAGCGCAGAAATTTACTGCGCAGATTGTAGGCGCAGGCTCCAGCAATATTAGAAGAAATTTGCCAATATCCTTTCTGGTTAAATTCCACTTAACATTCGAGTAAAATAAGGTCGCTTGCCCATTTTCACCAACTATGTCTTTACATACCAATGAATCCGTTATGATTTTTGCCTGCCAATTATTAATTTTTATTGCAATATGGTTTATATTTATAGTGGTAATAAAGCAACCAATAGAAACTTTGTTTCGATTGCTTATAGAACCATTTAATTATTTATCGTAAAAAAGTAAAAACTTTATTTTGCCAAGCGGGCATCAATTGACAAATATTATTGATGGGTGTGTAAAAACAACAAGGGAAAGTCAAAAAGAACTGTATTCAATCTATTTTGGTTTTTCTATGGCTATTTGCATGCGCTATTGTCAAAGCAAAGATGATGCTATAGAAATTGTAAACGATGGCTTCTTAAAAGTTTTTAACACCATCAAACATTTTACCCCAAAATTTGAAAGTGTTGAGGCTTCTTTGATGAGTTGGATAAAAAAAATTATGGTCTATACAGCTATAGATCATTACAGGAAAAATAACAAGTTTAACTCGAATGTAGAAATAGATCATGTACACAACGATTTAAACGATACCAGTGAAACATCTATTGATAAAATGGCTTTCAAAGAAATTATTGAATTGGTACAAAGATTATCACCTACCTATCGAACAGTATTCAACTTATATGTGCTAGATGGCTATAAGCACGAAGACATAGCCAAAGAATTAAACATTTCTGTAGGTACGTCAAAATCCAATCTTGCTAAGGCAAGAGCAAATATTAAGAATATGATAAAGGCAACTAATAAAAAATTGTATGAGCAGCGAACAGCCATTTGAACATATTGAACATAAAATAAAGGAGGCTTCTGAAAACATCCCTATTGCTTTTGATGAAAGCGCATGGAAAAAAATGGAAGCTTTGCTGGATAAGAATGACAAAAGAAGACCTTTTTTTTGGCTATGGTTGCTTGTTCCCATTATTTTGTTAGGAGGATGGTATTTTATTGGGCAAAACAAACAGCAGAAATCAGGAAACCCATTGGCCTCAAAAACACCTGTCAAAACAATTGATACAACAAATTCATTTACTCAAACAACACAAGCCACCCGTCCTACAGCACCCGCTAGCATAGGTAAAAACGGCTTGCTGCAAAATAATATAAACGCAAACGTAAACGGTATCTACAGCAAAAAAAACACAACCCTTGTTACCAAAAATAACGATAGGGTTTTTTCTAAAAATGCCAAAGAACCTCTTTTTGTAAATAACGCTGAAGATGACAATATTGTTTCCCAAATGAAGCGTATAAACGAAAAAGCAAAAATGGATATTTCTGTCAGCAGCCCGACATCGGAAACGAATAGAGCGGGAAACAAAATAGCCGAAGCTAATAACACAACAACGGAAGCTATTAACATAACAGGTGACAGTGAAAAATTAGACCAGCAGAAGGAAATAGCAAACAGCAAAACGTCCATAAAAAAAGATACAATTTTGCCAAACGAAAAGAAAACGGATGCAAAAAAAAGCAACAAGATTTCATCTCGATTTTATTTGCTTGCCGGTATCGGTGCAGATATGGGTTCCGTTAAATTATTGTCTTTTAAAAATAGTACGCTTGCCCCAAGGTATGGCCTTGGCTTGGGATATGAGTTCAATAAAAAAATAGCAGTGCAAACGGGGCTTTACATAAGCAATAAAAAATACCTAGCAGGCCCCAAAGATTACAATGTAAAACAGGGGTCCTATCTGAGCCAAGTAGAAATCATCAGTGTAGATGCAAATTGTTTGGTCTACGAAATTCCAATCGTTTTCAGGTATAACTTTATTCAACGCCCTACCACATCTTATTACTCATCAGTAGGCATCTCCTCTTACGTTATGAAAAAAGAAGATTACAATTATAAATTTAAAGCATATTACACAACTTTAGAGTACCCGTACGCTTACACTGGAAATAAACATTTGTTTTCTAACATGCAATTTTCTTTAGGGGCAGAAAAGACAATTACCAAAAGGGTTGCCATTCAAATTGAACCCGCTGTAAGTATTCCATTATCTGGCGTTGGCGAAGGTGGAGTAAGGTTGTTTTCAGCATCATTACAGTTGGGGTTAAGGTACCATCCATTTAAATAGGCGCTTTAATTAAGTAATGAGCATTTTGTTCAAAATACTTTCTGTAATTATTCTTACTACATCTAATTATTTTGCATATCCCTACAATAAGATAGCGTTGTCATATACAAAATTTTTATCTTGAGACAACCTTTACATGGTAATTTTCGTTAACAAAAAAAACTACATATATGACAAACAAATCTTTACTCAATTTCGGAATGTTTTTTATGTTATTTGCAACGATTTATTTTACCGCCTGTAAAAAAAGTACCGTTGCAGATCCGCCAGTAGCCACTTGCGCTAGTAAAACAATTGTAGTATCGGCTACAACTACCGCAGCCGCGAGTCCAACAGCCGCAACTGGTTCTATTACGGCTTCCGCTACGGGGAGTACTGGTTTTACATTCAGTAAAGATGGAACAACTTTTCAAGCTTCTGGAACTTTTAGCAATTTAGCTGCTGGTAATTATACGATAACTGCCAAAGACGATGCAGGTTGTTTAAGTTCGAAAGCATTTGTAGTTACAGCCACATCTTGTCCTACCATAACAGTAACAGGAACTACAACCGCAACTTCATCCCCTACCGCCAACAACGGAGTCATCAATGCAACTGCGACTGGCAGTACCGGGTTTACATACAGCCGAGACGGTTCACCCTTTCAAGCCACAGGAGCTTTTACAGGACTGAATGTTGGTAGTTACACCATTACTGCAAAAGATGTAAACGGATGTCTAGGCACTGCTGCATTCACCATTTCATTGGTTACTTGTCCAACAATAACCGTTACAGGTACTACAATTGCCGCCTCTGGACCAACAGCGGCCAATGGATCAATTACTGCGTCAGCAACTGGCGGAGCAACTCCATATACGTACAGTAAAGACGGCACAACCTTTCAAGGCACAGGTGTTTTCAATTCGCTGTTGCCAGGAGCATATACCATTACAGCAAAAGATAATAATGGTTGCCTTGGTTCGGCTATAATAAACGTAACCAATAGCTGCCCTACAATAACTTTAACACCAACTATAACAGGGGCAGACAAATGTTTAAACCCAACTACCTCAGGAGCTATATCGGTTTCTGCTACTGGTAGCACAGGTTTAATGTATAATATTAATGGTGGAACCTATCAATCAGGTACACTTTTTGGGTCATTAGCTCCTGGCACATATACAATGGGCGTGCGTGATTTAAACGGTTGCACTAACACAACAACTGCTACTGTATCAATAGCTCCTGCAGGACCAAACTTTACAGCTGTAAAGACTATAATGCTAGCTAATTGTGCCACTCCTGGTTGCCATTCGGGCGCTACACCACAGAGCGGATATAATTTTGCAGATGATTGTACCATTGTTTCGCAACGATTAAGAATAAAAGCCAGAGCAGTAGATGGCAATCCATCTATTATGCCAGCATCGGGCGCTATATCCAATGCCGATAAGCAAAAAATAACCGATTGGATAAATGCAGGCGGAGGGCATAGTAATTAATTCACTTCTATGTCGCCAATAAAAAAATACGTAGCAATAGGAATAGTAACATTAGCAGGTATTGCGGCAATATATGCAAACAAAGAGTTTAATAGAAAACCAGCGGATCTTGCTACAGTAACTGCCCAAGAAACAGTTACTGTAGTTAATTTGATTGCAGCTTATGAGGCAGACGAAGCCAAGGCCAATAAACAATACTTGGGTAAAACCATATTGGTAAATGGAAATATTGTTGAGATAAACAACC
>JANMGS010000635.1:0-9831 GCA_031374745.1 Ferruginibacter sp.
TAACACTTTAGGTAAAGAGTTTTCAATCTTTATTGAACAAGTTTTAGAAAGTGAAATTTCGGCAATGGTTTCTTACAATGAAATAACCGGAGATATAGTTTTGAGAAATCATTATATTGAACTATTAAATGAATACCTAAAAGAAAAACTAAGAACAAAGGGAATAAATTATCATCCCAAATACAAACGGTATTATTTCTCATTTAATCCCGAAAAAGATACAGCACCGTTAACAGTAGAAGCGTTCACGAGGGTTCGCAGGGAAAAAACAGAAAAGAAAGTAGTTACATGGCATGAATATGGAACAAAATATAAATTTTACCGGCATTTAGCATTTAACCTTCACTTCCATTTTATTGAAAATGAAATTTATATTGCCTTTGCACATAAATATTTCTTTACAGAGGATGGAAGAAAAACACTTCCCCCAAAAGAAATAACAAAATTTACCAACTATCTAACTGCTAGGGATTACAATGATAAATATTATGACTGGTTGAATTTCTGGTGGACATATTTAAGTAAGGATAATGATACTTGGGATATTTTTGACTACAATAATGTGGTAATAAAAATCCAGTCATTTTATTCAGAAGAAATTGGTTTCGGAATACCATTGGAAAACAAAGTTGAAAAGCCCAAATTAAGAAGTAGAATAAAAAAATTACCTATTCAAAGCACTAACTTATTATTTACCGATGAAGATTGAATTATTAAAGGAACCCACTCTTGAGTTCGGGAATGATTTTGTTTGTGATGATCCTAAAATGGGAATATCACTTGGTGGTTTTTTCTCACTTACTAATAATAGTCATAAATCAGAAATACATTTTTCTGTAATAGGAACGCAGGCAAATATTGAGGATGGTATAACCTGGATTAAGGAATTCGATAATTATATTGAAGCAACTGGAAAAGAAGAAGAAAAAATTGATGAATCAGCAATCGAAGACGGAGAGGTTGTCGATTATACTGACGAAGGTGAGTTGTTTCATACTGATTATTCATTTTTAAATACTGTTGATGAACGAAGAGAAAGGTTAGAAGATGCTACTGTTATAGACACAAAAATCAATAAAAAAAGAAATCCTGATTTCCCTGGCTTTAATATTGATAGTATTACAAAATGCACTTTTTTAAATGATGAATCTAATAACAAGGAAATACAACTTTCAAAACTAAAAGAGATTCTTAAAGAAACTACTACTAATAGTTTTGATAAAGCTGTTAGAGTTTGTGATTTGTATATTGAGGCATATGATTATATCCTTTCAAAGAGTATAACAAAACCAACAGTTTGTTTTCTGATTATCCCGTCAGAAGTTTTCAAAAAACTATCCTCTATACGAATGTTTGGGCATAGTTGGTTTAATCTTAGACGGTATCTTAAAGCACAATTAATTGTTAAGCCTCAAGCCATTCCAGTTCAAATAATTTTAGAGGATACGATTGCCCACAAAAGGAAATCGTTGCAGGATTTTTCTATGCAAGCATGGAATTTTACTATTGCTAATTATTATAAAAGCGGATGTATTCCCTGGACATTGACTTTAAAAGACAAGCACACATGCTTTATTGGTATTAGCTTTCATAAAGTGTTAAATGCCGATAGGAATACTGTGAGGTCGAGTGTTGCACAGGCATTTAACTACGAAGGCAAAGGATTAATTTTTGTAGGTGAGCATTTTGAATGGGATGAAGATGAAATGGAAACTCCTGCACCGCACCTTACTTATGAATATGCAAATAAATTAATAAGTCAGGTTATAACTGAATACAAGGCATTTAATAAGAATCTCCCACCAAGAAGGGTAGTAATTCATAAAACAACTTCTTATTGGGATAGTGCAATTAATAAAGATTATGCTGAGGTAGAAGGATTAAAAAATGGAATACGGGAGATATTGGGAGATGAAGTCCAAATAGATTTGGTGTCAGTGAGATCAACTGATATTAAATTATTAAGAGAAAATGGGCAATATCCAGTTATGAGAGGCACTTTACTGCATCTTGATAATGCGACAGGCATACTTTACACTACGGGTTATATTCCATATTTTGAAACCTTCCCAAGTATGGCAATTCCCAGACCTCTTGAAATTAGTGTTTATGAACAGGAATCTTCGCTAAAAAAGATTTGTGAGGAGATACTTGCTTTAACCAAGCTTAACTTTAATAACTGTAATTATTATGACAGCCTGCCAATTACTATTCGATTTGCTCAAAAAGTAGGAGAAATAACACAATATATTGATCCAGGAGCAAAACCTCCTGATAGGTACTATTATTACATGTAAATTGTAAGACTTTTTTTAAAAAGTTAGGCGTGAAGCAAAAATATATACATGCAAAACCTCACTGGCAGGTGTTCCCAACGCAATGGTTAAATTATAAAAGCAATGTTTGTGGGATCACCTTTGTCTCTTAATTCTCGCACCCGTTGGTAATCCTTAGCCTCCATTGCAGAGTATCCTAGATTGGTCGCCGGCCCCGTGGCTATGCTTCCGGCAGACGGTATGGTAACCCTCTGCGATTTTATTTTATTTCCTTCCCCGTTCTATCAATATAAAAACTTCGGCCCGCATCGTCTTTTACCCATGCGATCTCCGATTCAAAGCTTGCTGCATCAGCAAAGGTTAACGGTATAACTACATCGCCTTTTGTGTTTATAAAGCCGCACTTGCCGTTTAACCTTACTTTAGCCAGGCCTTCGCTGAAACCATTCACCATATCGTATTGGAGGGGTATTACCAATGTACCTGCTTTGTCAATAAAACCATATTTATTTTGTTTCATCACCCAGGCCCTGTTATCCAAAAATCCCGCGGAAAAATCATCGTAAGCATCATAAAAGATCTCTTTACCAGTAGAATCCATCATGCCCTTTTTATTATCTTTTCTGAATTTTATAAGTCCCCAATCGTAATCGTAAGCGCCCATCAAATAATTTGGCGGGGTAATAATTTTTCCGGTCGCCAGGTCAACCAATCCAGCCCTGTCGCTGCGCATGCCTTTGTAAACAGCAATGGCGCCGGCAGTTTTATCTATGCGGGTTATATTCTCAAACTGGGCTTTTGTGGTAACCACTCCTTTGGTATTGATTGCCCCCAATAATTTTTCTTCATTCGTTATAATAGCGTAGCCATTTTTAAACTGGTAAATACTGCTAAATGTGGGCTTTATTATCCACTTTAACTTTGCATCCATCAGGCCGGCAAGGTTGTTTTGCTCTACAATAAGCAATCCTCCTTCCGTGGCCCTGATGCGGCCATATTCAAACGGTAGTAACTCCTTAAACTGCTGATCAATAACGCCGTATTTGCCATTCTTCATGGCTAAAAACTTTTTACCATCCACCCGTTCATCAAAAAGAAATATACCTTCGGGTAACGCAAATGTTTTACCACTGGTATTAATAAATATTTTTTCTTTTGGATCGTTGGATACTTTTACAAACCAGCCGTTGCTGAAATCGCCCTGCATTTCTTTGTACTGCACTGGTACAATTTCTTTTCCGCTTCGGTCTATAATACCCTTGATGCTGTAACGTGTTGGCTTGCCGTTTACTTTTTTTGATGTATCGATTACTTCTTTGGTTGCCACTGCAAATCCATATTTATAATCGCTAACAGATGCATAGGTTGCTGCAACTATTTCGGTACCGGTATCATCTAATACGCCGCTAAACTTACCCTGGGTAAAAATAGCCCTGCCTTCGTTAAATGGCGATGGCTTATAATAATATTTTGGTTCTACCACTACTTTACCTGTTTTGTCCTTAAAGCCCCAAAGTCCTTTGGTATTTTTAAATAATGAGATGCTCTGGCTTCTGGCAACAAATGCCAAACACAATGCCAGGGTTAAAAATCCTATTAATTTTTTCATGCAGGGTAAATTTTAGTTGTACAAAAAATGCATACAATAAAATTAGGCATAGAAGCGACCATGTTAATACCCTCCAAAGGGTATTTTATAGGTTTATTGTACGCTGCAATAAAAAGCCTAAAAGAGAACGCAGTAAACAATCCCTTTCCTTGGTGCTTGTCTCACACAGCATTCGCTAAAATAAATTTTACGAAAGCAAAAAAATACGTTTTGCATCCCTTAGTAATGAATAGCCAGCATTGCTCAGAGCCGAGGCTTGGCTTCACCATCCGACAGAGATAAAAGAGAGTTAAAAAATAGAGAGGAGAAACAATAATGTTCTTTTTAAAAGTTGGAATATTGCATAAATAATATTGGTTAGTGAAAAAGATCATTGCTTTTGTGGTTTTCTTTTTTGGTTACTATTGCTGTAAAAGCTTTGTTGCTGTAGCTATTTGTTTTATAAAATTAGACCGGCTGGTAAAAGCCCAAGCCTAGCCGGCTTAAGAATTACAGCGATGGGCACTTGCGATGGGGGGTACCAATGTATGCAGGGATTACCAACAAAGAAAATTCAACCGCTTGTTATCAAAAATATATTTTTGGCCAGCAGCCGTAAAAAGGAAATATTCGTACATTAGATAAATTTCAGTAACCAATATTATAATTTCATTAAGAACTGAAGCATCATTTCAACTCCATAATATGAAATTAGCTTTTCTTTTTTTAGCCATCATTCTTTTTTCCGATACCCTCAAAGCACAGGTGTACGTTTCTACCACTGGTTCTGATATTACAGGCGATGGCACCGTTATCAAACCTTACCGTACCATTGTATACGCAGTAAATGTTTCACTGGCAGGTAATACATTATTCATTTCACCAGGAACTTATTTTGAAATGAGTGAGGTCTATATAAATAAAGCGCTCACCCTTTTTAAAAATGGAACAAGTGCCGTTATTATAGATGCTGTTAATAGAAACGGACCCGAAGTAGGTAAATACATCATTGGAATTGCAAGTACAAGTAATGTTGTTATTGATGGTATTACGTTCAAAAACTGTATAGGCAATGGCGCAAAGGCAATTTATGTAGTGGGAACTGGGTCTGATGTTACAATAAAAAATTGCAGCATTTCAAATATTGGTTGGGTAAGCAATAATCTCAGCATTCTACCGCCCAATAGTGGTACAATAGCCAATGCTATAAGAGTAGAGGGTTCTAGTGCTTCGCCTTTAAAAAATATTTTTATTTCCAATAATGATATTTCAAACTGTGCCACAGGTTGGGGAGAAGCAGTTACCATTACGGGTAATGTAGATACTTTCACGATACAAAATAATGCAGTGCATGAAATTGCCAATATTGGCATCGTCGCTGCAGGCAATTATTCTACTGGTGCGCCAGTTGCTTTTAACCAATCCCGGAATGGTATTATTCGTAACAACGAAGTTTACAATTGCATGTCTGGTATTGCTACTTCGGCAGGTATTTATATTGATGGGGCCATAAATATTACCGTTGAAAAAAATAAGGTCTATGGCAATGCTGCCGGTATTTCTGTTGGAGCCGAAGTTACCATACCTGTAAACGCCAGCCCCGTTGCTGGTCATATTATTCGTAACAATTTAATTTACGAAAACTCAATTGCTGGTATCTTTATTGGTTCTGCTAATGCAGCAAACAGCATCTTAAATTGTACATTTTATAATAACACTTGCTACGGAAATGTAACGGCTGCAGCTATAAATGGTATAACCAACATCAATGGCTCTCCTGTTGAAGATGTTGCCAATGGTTCTTCAGGGGATGTATTATTATTTAACAGTAATAATGCGACGTTTCAGAATAATATTATATGGCCACTTACAGGTCGCAAAGCCATTGTAGGTATGGCTGATAGAATTGTTACCAATTTTATTGCTGACTATAATGTTTATTTCAGGAATGATAATTCACCACTATACTTTTTGGCAGCAAATCATGTTTTCAATGGTATTGCCGGACCACAAACCTATAATACAATAGCAGATCTCAATATGGCAACCAGCCTCGACAGCCATTCCCTTTTTGGTATGCCGGGTTTTACCAACACAGCTTTGTATAATTTTATTCCTACTACAGGTGCTTTGGTGATAGACAAAGGTAATCCTGTTTACTCCTCTGCTAATTCAGGGCTTACAGATTTTGCCGACAATCCAAGGCTGTACAATGGCATCCGTATAGATGTAGGTGCTTATGAATACCAAGGTGGTAGTTTCGGCTCTGTTGTTTATACTTTTACTGGGAATGGCAACTGGAATGTACCCAGCAACTGGAGTAACAATATGGTACCACCCGCTGTGCTAACAGCAGGAAGTCAAATTTTAATTAATCCAGTTTCAGGGGGCGAGTGTATCCTCAATAAATCTCAAACGATAATGCCAGGTTCATCTCTTACGGTAAGTGTAAATAAAAAATTTAAAATACTAGGAAGATTAACAATGCAGTAAGTCTGCCACTAGGGCGGTTTTAGGCGTAAGTAAATATGTATCAGCAATCAACCCCGCCACCTTATGTTAAAGCCAGCTAAAGGTAAAATATTGAAACCAAATTGAGGCGCTATAACTGTTGTTGGTGCGCTTGGTTACTTATCTTCGCTGCATACCAACAACAGCTGCTATATTTTTACCTTGGTTGGCATGCGCATGTGCAGGAATTATTATTCGTCTAATCCTACTCTTACAAACGCTCTTGCGGTTGGAAACCTATGTTCGCCCAACGTGCGTATTTTTTGTAGCAAGCCGAGCAAGGGGATTATGTCATCTTGCGCTGCCGGCAGCCATTGGATAATATGCTGCCAGGCTATTATGCTCCGGTCGGCAGCTATCAGTGCCACTTTTGCCGAGCCATTGCTATCGTTTTCTGATGCTTCGTCGCCCGGTTCGCCCAAGGAAGATAGAGCACGGATAAACTTTACTTTTATTTGAAAAAGATACCATTGTACTATTTCAAAATATTCGTGTAGTTGCACAACTTCTCTTTTGGTTTCGTTCAAATCAATTGCACCAAGTTCTATTAATTGCTTGAGTTCATCGCTTTTTTGTTGTAGCGCTTCGTTGTTTTTCAAAACTTCGCTAGCTTCCATCATATATTGCCCACTGTATTGTAACAGCGGATGCTGCTCCATTTCTCGATCTTTGTTTTGTATATTAGTCATGTATTCATTCGTTGCTTCATCATTCTCGTCAGGTATCGTAATGCCTCGCTCGGCAGCAATATCTTGTAATTGTGCAACAGCATTTGCTAGACTATTGGCTATGTTATCCCAAAAGGCTTTGTTGGTTAAATCCTTTTCTTCGGGCGAAAGGCCTTCTTCGTTAGTGTACACAGCGCAGCGACTGGTAAAATTGCAACGTTCGCACCACCTATCGCAGTAGTTGTAAATGCCAGCTATATTGTTTGGATTGGTTGCCATATGCTTCTTTCAGAATTTGATTCAAAGTTATTTTTACTGTAAATGTTTATAGATCGCAGGCTGCATATTATCTGTTAAATAGACCGCTTGCAATTTTAAAAATAAATATTTCTTTTCTTTCAAAGTGCTTTAACTCAATTTATTTTCTTTTTCTACCCTTGATAGGCTTCGCAAACTTCAAGTTATTGGTTTAAATGAATGGAAAACCTCAGTAATGCTAGGCGGCTTAAGAATCACTGCAACGGGCACTTGGGCAAGTAGTGAACCAACGGAGGAAGGTATGCTTATACAAAGCACAGATACTAGAGGCCTGTTTTGCTCTACTTTATATCTGCAAGTTCAATATATAGAATCAATAATAGAAAAAGTTATGCCATGTTAAGAGCTGCTTCTTCACACATACGATACTGCATATTTACTTAAGAAAGTATGATACAATAATCATAAAGAATAGCGTACAAACTCACTTTCCTATTTTTTTAAAAAAAACATAGAAACTAATATCGCCATATGAAAAATACTTTTTAATTTTAAGAAAAAATCCAATGAAACAATTCATCACTTTGTTTGGTTTATTTTGTTGTATAAATAGTTTTGGACAAAATGTAGCCATAAACACAGATGGTAGCACAGCCGATGCAAGTGCAATTTTAGATATTAAAAGCAATACGAAGGGTTTTCTTGCACCTCGTATGACCCAGGCACAACGACTTGCAATACCAAATCCTGCCAATGGTTTATTAGTGTATCAAACGGACGTGGCTCCGGGGTTTTATTATAATTTTGGCACTGCTGTTTCACCCAATTGGATAGCCAATATACCTGCAACAAATAATTGGACAATAGGTGGTAATACCCTTTTGGCCACAGGAACTTTTGGTACTGTATCCAACAACAATATAGATTTTATTACAAATGGTATTACGAGAGGCAGATTGACCAATCTTGGAGAATTTTTTATTGGCACTACTAATACTACCATTCCAGGAGACCTCATGACTGCGGTTGGAAATGCTACATTTCCTTTTGCAACTAATGGTTATTCTAGTTTTAATGGCTCGGGCGTGTATGGAGCTATACAAGGAGGCAATACCCAATTTGCTGCTGTGCAAGGCGAGTACCAAAGTTCGGCAGCGGGTATTTTTAATACAGCAGGTGTAAGAGGAGTTAATCAATCTAACGTAGCGGGTACTGGTTTTCGTGTACAGCTCGGTACAGGCCCACGGGCGGGTGTTATAGGCAATACAACCAATACAAGTGGGCAATACACATTTGGCTTGCACGGTACCATGGGTAGTACGGATACACGCTGTGGCGGCGTTTTTGCCGATGATTTTGGTATTGCATTGGCTACACTTGCTTATTATGCAGGTAATTTGGTAGATTATAGCGTGTATGGTTTTGGCAGTGCTTATCAAGTAGGCGTCCCAGGCGGTCGTGGGGTTAATAAACTTACAAGCCCAAACACACATATTGGACTGGGTATTTATGGTGGTGTAATGGGTGGTTGGATGAAAGGGCTTGTGTATGGTACGCATGTACAAGGAGAACGTTATAGCTTGTATGTAGACGGTAAAACGTATACAAACGAGCCGGTTGCCGAGTTGGTGGCAACTGCAGATGGTAGCCGAATACCAGCTTATGGCCTTACAACGGAAAGGCCTGAATTATATGCAAAGGGGAAAGCTACATTACAAAATGGTGAGTACTACATAACTTTTAGTGAAACGTTTCGGTCGATGGCAAAGGCGGATGATATTGTGGTAACAGTATCCCCATTGGCAAATTCTAAAGGTCTTTATATTGCTTCTCAAGATAGCAATGGTTTTTTGGTAAAGGAAAATGCTGATGGAAAGAGTACGATTGGTTTTTCATGGATGGCCATTGCTTCACGCAAAGGCTTCGATGAATTGAATATTGCTCCCGAGTTATTGGAAAAGGATTTTGACAAAAAGATGAACGGCGTAATGTACAACGATAATGATAAAATAAGTACCCCACAATTTTTATGGTGGGATGGAACAAAAGTTAGATTTGACCAACCACCTGCTAAAAAAATCGATGTAAATTATCAACCAGCAGTAAGGGTGCGTACGAATGTGAGTCAATGATAGTTGTACCTGTTGCTCTTGCCTGTGGCGAGAGACAAAACGTAAATCCCATTGCTAGCTGCGGCAGAACTGCAGCTAGCAATGGGCAATATATAAAAAGCCAAATTGGGACTGCCATAATTGTTGTTGGTACACTTGGCTGCTTACCAGCACTCCATACCAACAACTGCAACTTTATGATACTGCAGCGCCGGAATGGGAAACGGTAAGTTATGCCAACAAGGGGGCATTTAATATAAATTTTATCTACTTTTATTTACTTCAGATAACCCAAAATTATATTTTGGTAATAACATAAAAACATGAACCAGTAATATAGTTACAACCACTGGTCCATGAAAGTTTACTATACTTTATCCTTACTACCCATCATCAAAAGTTCGTTTACTTCAATTTCT
>JANMGS010000871.1:0-7238 GCA_031374745.1 Ferruginibacter sp.
GTACAAACAGAAAAAAATGATACGCTAAAGTTGGCGGCCTTCCGAAGCCTGGGTTTTTATTACCAGGATTTTATAGCAGACAGCGGGCTATATTTTCATGAACAGCAATTGGCACTGTCTAAAAAATTAAACAGAAAATTATGGCAAGCTGACGCATACAGCCAGGCAGGATATTGTCTGGTCTTGGTAGGTGATTTAATGAAAAGTTATGAATACCATTCAGAATCTATGAAACTGGCAGCTGATGAAAAAAATGAAGCTGATAATTGGCGGCCATGGACATTTTCAAATTCAAAAAACAGTCGTGAAGCCCGTATTGCTATTTTGGGTATGAACTATCAAATGATGGGAAACCTGTGGGGTAATTTAGGTGAAAAGGAAAAACAAAGGTCACATTACCTGGAAGCTGTAAAATTGGGAGAGTCTATCAATAATGGTAAAGTAATATATTTGGGTTATTCAAGCTTTGCTAACTTATTACCGACGGATTCAGCAATTCTTATTGTCAATAAAGCAATGAAATTTGCAGAAGCATCCGGTTATAGTAGAACGGGCCCTTCATTACTTAGCCTGGCAGCGGCTTATGCTAATAAAAAAATGTGGGATTCTGCTATAGCTTTAGTCCAAAAATCAATAGCCATAAATCAAAAAGAAAATTATCTCAGGTTCTTAGTCACATCCTACTATGCCATGTCCTTATTTTTTGCCCAGCAGAAGAATAATGACTCAAGTTTGTATTATGCAAAAAAGGCATTAGAAACAGCCCAGATCACTGGTTTGGCAAGTAGTTTATTAGTAGCTTACAGAAGCCTTTCCAATGTAAACCAGCTAAACAATAAAGCAGACAGCGCCGTCAAGTATGAGCAATTAGCCTACAAATTAAACGACAGCCTTAAAAATGTAAGAATAGGCAACCTCACTAAATACCAAAAATTTTCTTTTGATGAACAGCTCCGATTAAAAAAACTGGATGAAGAAAAAACTGCCTATGCCAATAAAATGAATATGCTTGGTTTAATTGGCTTGCTGTTTGGTGTATTATTGGTCGTACTCTTTCTATATCGCAACAACCGCCAAAAGCAAAAAGCTAACAAAGTTTTAGAAACTACTCTTGCCAATTTACAATCTACCCAATCGCAACTTGTCCAATCCGAAAAAATGGCAAGCCTTGGAGAGCTCACTGCAGGCATAGCCCATGAAATACAAAACCCGTTAAACTTTGTAAATAATTTTTCGGAAGTGAATAAAGAGTTACTGGTAGAAATGAAAGATGAATTGAAGAAAGGAAATATGGAAGAAGTAAATTCTCTGGCTGATGATGTAATTGATAACGAGGATAAAATAATATTCCACGGTAAACGTGCCGATGCCATTGTAAAAGGCATGTTGCAACACAGCCGTAGCAGCAACGGAGTAAAAGAACCAACAGATATCAATGCTTTGTGCGATGAATACCTTCGTCTCTCCTATCATGGATTGCGAGCAAAGGATAAATCATTTAATGCAACCATGAAAACGGAGTTTGATGCTGCTATTGAAAAAATAAATATTTTACCACAGGATATTGGAAGGGTTGTTCTAAACTTATTGACCAATGCGTTTTATGCGGTTGATGAAAAGAAGACGCTTCTTCAAACTCAGGGTGATACCCATTATGAACCAACTGTTACAGTCTCTACAAAAAAACTAAGCGATAAAGTAGAAATTAAAGTTAGTGATAACGGAAACGGTATTCCAAAAAAAGTATTGGATAAAATTTTCCAACCTTTTTTTACAACCAAACCTACAGGAAAAGGAACCGGATTGGGCTTATCTTTAAGTTATGATATTGTTACTAAGGGACACGGTGGTGAGTTAAGTGTGGAAACAAAAGATGGAGAAGGGACTAATTTTATTATTATATTACCAATCAATTTAAAATAAGTAAGTATGAAGATTTTAGTAGTTGACGATGAAAAAGATGTGCAAGTTCTCTTTGAGCAGCGGTTTCGTAAAGAAATAAAAAGTGGAGAAATGCATTTATTTTTTGCATTTTCGGGAGAAGAAGCAATAAAATATATGGAGGCTAACGAACACGAAGCAGTGTTAATTCTCTCCGATATAAATATGCCTGGCATGAGTGGGCTAGAGTTATTGAAACAAATAAAACAAAAATTCGAAGCGCCACCTCCACTAGTAATGATGATTACGGCTTATGGCGATGATGAAAATTATAACCAAGCAATGAAATTAGGCGCCGATGACTTTTTAACCAAACCAGTTGATTTTACTGCATTAAAAGAAAAATTAAAAACAATAGCTCCATGACAAAAATATTGGTTGCAGATGATGAGACGGATTTAGAAATCCTCATCAAGCAAAAGTTTCGACAGAAAATAAGAGACCAAAAATATGAATTTGTATTTGCCATCAATGGAAATGATGCAATAGAAAAATTATCCCAACATCCGGATATTGATATTGTATTGAGCGATATTAATATGCCAGAAATGGATGGATTGATGTTACTCTCAAAACTTGGAGAAGCAAGTCCACTCATAAAAACTGTGATGGTATCTGCTTATGGAGATATGGAGAATATTCGCACAGCAATGAATTTAGGTGCTTTTGATTTTGTAACAAAACCAGTAAATTTTACTGATCTGGAAACTACCGTAGAGAAAACAATTTTGCATGTACTACAAATTAAGGAAACCTTAAAAGCAATAAAGGAAAACAACATTTTGCGGATGTATGTAGATGAGAATGTATTACATTTTATGGGTAGCAGAGAATACGAGGCATCACTCACTGAAAATGAAACCGTAGAAGCTTCTGTAGTGTTTATTGATATCTGCAGTTTTACTTCTATTAGTGAAACAGAAGCCCCTGATGCTGTCGTAAAATTATTGAATACCTATTTTGATGTAATGGTAAAAGAGATTATAGCGCAGCAAGGAATTGTAGATAAATTTATAGGAGATTGTATAATGGCCGTTTTTAAAGGTCCTTTTCATTTGGACAGAGCTATTGATGCATCACTAGCTATAAGAACTAATATTGAAACATTGCCAAGTGCAGGCATAGATTTAGAGTTTTTGCCGCGTGTTTCTATAGGTATAAACAGTGGCGAAATGATTTGTGGCAATATTGGGTCCGGCACTTTGCGTAGATTGGATTATACAGTTATTGGTGATATTGTGAATACTGCACAGCGCTTGCAAGGCGCTGCTGGTATTGGACAAATTTTTATTACAGAAGCTTGTTATGAAAATGTAAAACAATCTTTCAATTGTAAAAAGGTAGGTGCAATTAACCTTAAGAATAAAGCAGATGAAACGATTGTATATGAGGTACTCAATTAATTGTTCATAAAACTTTTTTGTATGCAATACCAAAAGGTATATAATTTTTTAATGAATAAATTGGAGCATGATTTACCTCCATATTTAATTTATCATAACGCAGACCATACGAAAAATGTAATTGCTGCTGCAGAACATTTAGCATCTACAGAAAACGTTTCTGAAAACGAATTGATACTATTAAGAACTGCGGCACTCTTTCATGATGCAGGTTTTTTACAACAGTCCGAAAATCATGAAGAAATTTCTTGTGAAATTGCAAAGCTGCATCTTCCAAAATATAATTATACTGAAGAACAAATTGAAGTTATTTGTCGTGCTATAAGAGATACAAAAATTCCACAAGTAGCAGAAGACCATTTAGGGCAGATACTTTGTGATGCAGATTTGTATTATTTGGGTACTGATGAATACACTGCAAATGCTAGTAAATTATTTGAAGAATTTAAAATAACACATGCTTTAAAAGAAGCTGAATGGCAGGGGCAACAAATAGCATTTTTATCAACTCATAAATATTTTACAAAAACTGCCATAAATCAAAGAGAAGAAAAAAAGCAAGTTAATCTGCAAAAGTTAAAATCTAAACAACATATTTTGGTTAAGAACAAAAATAATTTTGCGGAAATATTACAGGACATTTTACTGATGGTATTTGGTGTAACAATTGCAGGTTTTGCATTAAAATGTTTTCTAGTTCCTAATCGTTTTTTTGATGGTGGCGTTACAGGTTTTTCTTTGTTGTTGCATGAATTGTATCATATAAATTTAACGGTACTTATTTTAGCTTTAAATATGCCCCTGGTTATTATCAGTTACTTTTCTGTAGGGAAAAGATTTGCCTTAAGAACACTTATCAGTATCATCTTACTGGGTATTTGTTTATACATCTTACCAGAATATGCAATGACAAAAGACAAGTTATTGATTTCCATTTTTGGTGGTGTATTTCTTGGCATTGGCATTGGGCTAATAATGAGAGCAGGTGCAGCTTTAGATGGTATTGAAGTTCTGGCATTGTATACTTTAAAACGTACTTCTTTTACCATTACAGAAATTATTCTTGGTATTAACATACTCATTTTTGCCGTGGCCGCTTTTAAATTTGGGATAGAAACTTCCTTGTATTCAGTTCTTACTTATTTTTCAGCTACGAGTACTATTAATTATGTAGTGGAGGGTTTACAAGCTTACACAGGGGTTACCATCATATCTAGTAAAAGCGAAGAAATAAAATACCAGCTTGTAAATAATTTGGGTAGAGGTATTACCGTTTACAAAGGCGAGAGAGGTTTTTTGCCAGGCAAGTTTGAAGTGAGTTCCGATTGTGATATTATTTTTACAGTAGTAACCCGATTAGAAATGCGTAAGTTGAAAAATCTTGTGTATGATGTAGATGCAAAAGCATTTATGTTTGCCAGTACCATTAAAGAAGCATCAGGTGGAATTATAAGAAGAAAGCAAGGGCATTAAAACTACTTTTATTGAATTTTTTTTCCTTTGTTTTGCTTTTCCTTAACTGATATTTATTCAGTTTTTCTGTAATTGTCAAAAGGCAGATTGCTTTAAAAATTTTTTATGAAATTCATATTTCTTCTTTTTTTATTACCCATTCAATTATTTGCACAGTCATTTTCTAAAACTGAAATTGCACTTTGGCACAAGCAAGCTAAAGACATAACAATCATAAGAGATAATTTTGGGATACCGCATGTGTATGGCAAAACTGATGCAGATGCGGTTTTTGGGTTATTGTATGCCCAATGCGAAGATGATTTTAAAAGAGTAGAGTTAAACTATATTGAAAAGTTAGGAAGGCTATCGGAGGTTAATGGAGAAAAAAATCTATACAGCGACTTACTCATTCGATTGGTTATTGATAGTGCAGATGCCATAAAAGATTATACAAAAGCAGCTCCCTGGTTAAAGAAAATATTAAACGCCTATGCCGATGGAATTAATTTTTTTCTTTATAAAAATCCACAAACAAAGCCAGCATTGCTCCATCGTTTTCAACCTTGGTATCCATTACTATGGACGGATGGAAGTATAGGCGCCATCAGCACAGGAGGCATATCCCTAAATGAATTGAAAAATTTTTATAGCTCAGATGAATCACTTGTAAAAGAAACAAACAATGAAGTGTATAAAGAAGAAATATTAACTGGCTCAAACGGTTTTGCTTTTGCCCCAAAAATTACAAAAGATGGCAATGCTATTTTATACATCAATCCGCATGTAACATTTTATTTTAGACCTGAAGTACATATGGTAAGCGATGAAGGAATGAATGTATATGGCGCAGTTACTTGGGGGCAGCCTTTCATTTACCAAGGTTTTAATGAGCATTGTGGATGGATGCATACATCGAGCGAAGTGGATATTTCTGATGCCTATATAGAAAAGATAAGCAAAAAAAACACCAAGTGGTTTTATGAATATGAAGGAAAACAAAAAGAAGTTAACATAAAACCCATCACTATTAAATACAAAAATGGTACTGGGTTTTCAACTAAATTATTCAATACGTATTTTACTAATCATGGGCCTATACTTTCAAAGCGAGACGGTGCTTATTTAAGCCTTCGCCACAACAACCGAGATACAAAAGGCTTTATGCAAAGTTGGTTACGCACCAAAGCAAATAGTTTTTCTGCATTCAATAAAATAATGGATATGGGAGCAAACCCAAGCAATAATACTGTGTATGCAGACGGCGAAGGAAATATTGCTTACTGGCATGGGAATTTTTTGCCAAAGCGTGATCCAAAATACGATTGGAGCAAACCGGTTGATGGTACTATATCTGCAACAGAATGGAGAGGTTATCATACGGTAAATGAAAGTGTACATTTATACAATCCTGAGAACGGGTGGCTACAAAATTGTAACTCCACTCCTTTTACTGTAGCAGGCAAATACAGCCCAAAAAAAATGGATTATCCAACATACATGGCACCCGATGGCGAAAATTTTCGTGGTATTAATGCAGTAAGGGTTTTAGACAAAGAAAAATCGTACACGCTGGACAAAGTAATAGCCGCAGGTTACGATACATATCTAGCTGCATTTGAAAAAACTATTCCTGCCTTGGTAAATACTTTTGAGAAAAATTATTCATCTAAAGATTCTGTTTATATGCAATTAATAGAACCAATAACGTTGCTAAAAAATTGGGACTTTAGGTGCGGGGAAAAATCGGTTGCTACTACACTTGCCATTGAATGGGGACAAAAAATATCGGCAACTATCATTAAAACGAAAGTAGATAAACCTCGTGCTGATCTTGTTGATAAAACGAATGAATTTGCAGCATCTATGCAAGTGAGTGAAGTTATTCCTCCTCTGCTTTCTGTTATAAAGGAGCTAAAAGAAAAATTTGGAAATTGGCAAATTGAGTGGGGAGAGATAAACCGTTTTCAACGAATATCCTCTAATATTGAAAATACGTTTGATGACGATAAACCGAGCAAACCTGTGGGCTTTGCATCATCTGCTTGGGGCATGTTGCCTTCCTACATTAGCACAACTTTTCCGGGCACAAAAAAAAGATATGGTATACACGGTAATAGTTTTATTTGCGCTGTTGAGTTTGGTACAAAAGTAAAAGCAAAATCCTTGTTAGCAGGCGGTGAAAGTGGGAATGTAAATTCAAAGCATTTTTTTGATCAAGGAGAAATGTACAGCAAAGGGAAATTTAAAGATGTATTGTTTTATAAAGAAGATGTGTTGAAACATGTAGAGAAAAGATATCACCCAGGTGAATTATAAAGGGAAAATTGTTCCAACCCTTAGTAAAAATCCCGGGCTTATTACTAGAGCAAACAGTTTTAAAGTTTATAAATCATACGGGCAGCCGGCACCAGTTTTTTCATTTTTACAATTTTGGAGATA
>JANMGS010000665.1:0-7348 GCA_031374745.1 Ferruginibacter sp.
ATGAATTATGAGAGCTTGAGCGATGGCGGTTTTGCAACAGGTAGCATGATGGGTAGCGGTGGTTTTATTGTGTTGGATGAAGACCAATGTATTGTTCGTAATACTTACACACTTGCTCGCTTTTACCGTCACGAAAGCTGCGGACAATGCAGCCCTTGCAGAGAAGGCACGGGTTGGATGGAAAAGATTTTGCAAAAAATAGAAACAGGAAAAGGGGAGATGAGTGATATAGATTTGTTGTGGGATATACAAAGAAAAATAGAAGGCAATACCATTTGTCCATTGGGTGATGCTGCGGCATGGCCAGTGGCGGCTGCTATTCGCCATTTTAGAGATGAGTTTGAGTGGCATGTAAATAATCCAGCGTTGTGTTTGACAGAAAATTATGGATTGAGACATTATGCAGATGAGATACATGTGCCGGTAACAGCCTAATTAAATTGTAATGATTTCAAAAATATTATTTATACCAAGGGCTGTAGCTGATATAATTAAAGTTCTTTTACATAAAAATATTTCTTTTGCAGAGCGTTGGAATATTGCAAAAGCTCTAACAAGCATAAAGACGGCAGGCTTAACAAAAAAGTTGAACGAACCGTTTGCGTTTTTTTTAGGCAACGTTAAAATTAATAGTTTGTATAATAAAGACATTGGGTTTTTAGTGAAGGAAATATTTGAAAAGGAAGTGTATGCACTTAAAAAGAATTACACAGTTGAAACAATTCTGGATTTTGGATCAAACATTGGATTATCGGTAGCATATTTTAAAATGCGGTTTCCTGATGCAACCATCGAAGCATACGAACCAGATAAGGATAGTTTTAGATTACTTATAGAAAATGTAGGCAATAACAATTTTAAAAATATTTTCGCTTATGAATTGGCGGTAAGTAATGAATCAGGTTTTTTATATGCGACTGATGTTGAAGAAAAAGCTAGCGTGAATAGTACGTTTGTTGGAGACGGAGAAAATGAAAATAATAAAGTAGCATCTATAGATATTTCGGATATTTTAAATAAAAATTTCGATATCGTAAAAATGGATATTGAAGGAGGCGAATGGAACTTGTTTAAAAAAATAGTGGAAGAAAATATGATTACAAAGGCAAATCATTGGTTTGTTGAGTTTCATGAAATAGAAAAACATGCAAAACAGTTTGGAGAAATTTTAAATTGTTTTGAGCAAAATGGATATGAGAAGGTGGAGAGAAAAGAGGTGGTTTATTTTTATAAAAATATTTAGAAGAAGGACAGAATATTAAATTTTATGTCAGAACAAAAGCCAAATTTTAAAGTAACCATCGATAACATTACCATTGATGTTGCACCAGGTACCACTGTACTCAATGCAGCTCGAATGATAGGTGGCGATGTTACTCCACCTGCAATGTGCTACTACAGCAAGTTACAGGGTAGTGGTGGTAAATGCAGAACTTGCTTGGTAGAAGTAGCCGCTGGTTCTACAGCCGACCCTAGGCCAATGCCAAAGTTGGTGGCAAGCTGCCGTACAACAGTAATGGATGGCATGATTGTAAAAAATATTACAAGCGATAAAGTACAAGATGCTCGAGCAGGTGTAGTAGAATTTTTATTGCTGAATCACCCATTGGACTGTCCTATTTGCGATCAAGCTGGCGAATGCCATTTGCAAGATTTAGGCTACGACCATGGCAAGGCAGGTACACGTTACCAATTTGCAAGGCGTACTTTTAAGCGGGAAGATATTGGTCCTTACATACAATTGCACATGACGAGGTGCATACTTTGTTATCGTTGTACCTATGTAGCAGATCAAATTACCGATAAGCGAGTTCATGGAATCGTAGATAGAGGTGATCATGCAGCCATTTCAACCTATATTGCAAAAGCGGTAGACAATGATTTTAGTGGAAACATGATTGATGTTTGTCCGGTGGGCGCTTTAACAGATAAAACATTTAGGTTTAAAAACAGGGTATGGTTTACAAAACCGGTAGATGCTCACCGCAATTGCGATAACCCAAAATGCTGCGGAAAAGCTACCTTGTGGCTTAGAGGCAATGAAGTTTTTAGGGTAACAGCTCGTAAAGATGAGTGGGGTGAGGTGCAAAGTTTTGTTGACCCGCAGGACTCAGTAAGCAAGCCAGGTTGGATTTGCAATACCTGTCGTTTTGATAAAAAAGAAACTGCTGATTGGACGATTGAAGGTGTAACAACCATTAGCCGCCACTCGGTAATAGGTGCAAATAAATACAAAGTACTGGATACGCCTAAAGAAACAATGACAGCAGTAATGAGTGGCAGGAGTCCAAAATTATTAATGGATATTCATTCTATAAGTCAGGTAAATAAAGAAGGGATTGAGTTGAGCGAAATAAACGGCCCAGCACATTCAACAGATTTTTAATAAAACAAAACGGTTTTAAATACATTAACACATTATGTTTTTAACAATAGAACTAGCAACAATAATAGAAAAACTTATACTCATCGTAATAGTGGTAATGGGTTCGCTTGTAATAGCCATGTACACTACTTATGCAGAGCGCAAAGTAGCCGGGTTATTGCAGGATCGTCCAGGACCAAACCGAGCAGGGCCTTTTGGTTTATTTCAACCTTTGGCAGATGGATTAAAATTATTTTTTAAAGAAGAAATTATACCAAACTTTTCTTCTAAGGTTTTATTTGTAATGGGGCCGGCATTGGCTATGATGACAGCCATTATGACCAGTGCTGTTGTACCTTGGGGCGATAAAGTACATTTTTTTGATAGGGATATTTCATTACAAATTGCTGATATTAATATTGGTATCTTATATGTATTTGGCGTAGTAAGTTTAGGGGTGTATGGTATCATGATAGGTAGTTGGGCTAGTAACAATAAATATTCGTTGATGGGAGGTTTGCGTGCAGCATCTCAAATAATAAGCTACGAATTACCAATGGGTATTGCACTGATAGCTTTGCTGATGTTCACTGGTACATTGAGCTTAAAAGAAATGGTGGTACAACAACAAAATGGTCTTTGGAACTTTGTTTACCAGCCTGTTGGTTTTCTCATTTTTATTATTTGTGCATTTGCAGAATGTAACCGTACTCCATTCGATTTAGCAGAAGCTGAGAGTGAGTTGATTGGTGGTTACCATACAGAATACTCTTCCATGAAATTAGGTTTCTATCTATTTGCAGAATATATAAACATGTTTATTAGTAGTGCAATAATGGCTACACTTTATTTTGGAGGGTATGATATGCCTTTTTTCAACGAAGCAGCGCATGCAGATTGGGGCAATTGGCTAGCATTGATAGGCATAGCTGCCCTTATGTTTAAAATTGTAATATTCATATTTATTTTTATGTGGGTACGGTGGACAATACCAAGGTTTAGGTACGACCAGTTAATGCACCTTGGTTGGAGGATATTAATTCCATTGGCATTGTTTAATATGCTTGCCACAGGTGCAGCTATATTATATTTTGGCAAATAAATTTGAGTAATAAAAACTATTAAAATAAACGCAAATAAAACAAGGTTTAAACCGTTATTTTTGCAATCATTAAATTATTATGCAGGCATTAACCAATAGAGCACAAACAGTAAGCCGAAAGCCAATGAGCTTTTTGGAGCGCATGTATTTGCCAGCCATATTCAAGGGAATGTTTATTACCTTCAGGCATATTTTTACAAGAAATCCTACCGTACAATATCCAGAGCAAAAGCGTGCATTTAGCCCAGTTTTTCGTGGCCTTCAAATCTTAAACAGAGATGAAGAAGGACGTGAAAATTGTACAGCATGTGGATTATGTGCCGTTGCTTGCCCCGCAGAAGCTATTACCATGGAAGCTGCAGAAAGATTACCAGGGGAAGAGCATTTATATAGAGAAGAAAAATATGCCGCTAAATATGAAATAAATATGTTGCGTTGTATATTTTGTGGCTTGTGCGAAGAAGCATGTCCAAAAGATGCAATTTATCTGAGCGAAACATTTACGCCAGCAGATTACCAAAGAAAGCAATTCATTTACAATAAAGAAGAGCTCCTAATTCCTAACCCACAAACAGATAAGGAAGCGTACGAAAAAGCATTGGGAAACAGACCAAAAAGAACAACGGTTAATTAAAAACAATGATTACAACAATTTCTTTTATTTTATTATCGCTCCTTGCTATTGGTAGTGCTATCATGATGTTGGCAAGCAAAAGCCCTGTGAACAGTATTTTGTGGCTTATTGTAGTTTTCTTTGCTATTTCTGGTCATTATATTTTATTAAATGCGCAGTTTTTAGCTGTTGTAAATATCATAGTGTATGCAGGTGCTATCATGGTATTGTTCTTATTTGTTGTAATGCTCATGAATTTAAATGCCGAAACAGAACCTGCAAAAAACCACCGACAACAATTTATAGCAATTATAGCTGGCGGTTGTTTATTACTTGTATTGCTTGCAGCTTTTATGACTGCAAAAGAACAGCATGGAGTAATGATAGGAGCAGGAAACGCAGGTTTAATAAAAACGTTGGGTAAAGTATTGTTTAAAGATTATGTTGTTCCTTTCGAAATAAGCAGTGTATTGTTTTTAAGTGCAATGGTTGGGGCAGTAGTAATAGGAAAAAAAACGACTCAATAATTTTATTGAAATTAGATTATTTTAAATAACCAATGATGAAAATAAAAATTATTTGTTTACTATTGCTCGCATCATTCACGTTATCCAATAGCGCACGGGCTCAAATAAAAATAGAAGACATTTTTAACAAAGCAACCGAACTGTTGGGTAAAAGAGAATTGCTTTCGGTGAAAAAAGGATTTAGCCCAAAATTTTCGTTGGGCAAATTGCAATTAAATAAAGTAGGTATTTTAGGAGAGCAGCTGAAAGGGATAAATGTTTTGGGAAAAGTATTTAATACCAAAAGCATAGATGATGTAACTAAATTATACAAAACCTATAAAACAGGGCTGGTAGTGTATAAAGTATTAGCTGGTGCAGGTACCGTTATTACAACTTACAGCACGGTTAGGGGATTGGTAGGTACAGAAAAGTTTGATGCCAAAACGGTAAAACAATTACTTGCACCCGCTATAGCTTCGGTTCTTACAGGTGTGGTGACAAAAATATTAACTAAAAAAGCATCTTACAAAGCAGTGGATATTTTTAATGGTGTTGTAAAGAAAAAAGTAAAAGATGTTTTTGGAATTGGAGCTGCTTCGCAAGGAGTGGGGTTAGGGGTTTTTGTAAAATTGTAAAAAAAAATCATAAAATGCAATTTACTTTGTGTGCTTTGCAACCTTAGTTTCTTTGCGTGAAATACTTTAAAATGGATATAAAAGCATACATAGCATTATCACTTACCCTATTTAGCATTGGCATAATAGGCGTACTCACTCGTAGGAACGCTATTATTGTTTTTATGTGTGTAGAGCTAATGTTAAACGCAGTAAATTTATTATTGGTGGCATTTTCAAATATGCATGCGGCTAGTGCCGCTGCTAAAGCATTGCCAACATTTGCAAGTGATGCACAAATTTTTGTTTTCTTTATAATGATAGTAGCAGCGGCAGAAGTAAGTGTAGGACTATCTATTATTGTTATGCTTTACAGAAATACACATAATATTGATGTAAATTTTTTAAATAGATTGAAGAATTGACAACAGTCTTTCGACAACAGACCACAGTACGTCATTTTAGTTCGAGTTTTTTAAGAAATAGAATTGTTATAAAAATAGAATTATAAAAATAAACTACTAGATTCATAACACAACCCACAAAGTATAAAATACCTTCTGTGGTCGGTGGTCTTAGGTCGGTAGTCCTTTTACTTAATATGAATAATGTATTACAAATAGTTTGGCTTATTCCTTTACTGCCATTGGTTGGGTTTCTCATTACGGGGTTGTTAAGAAATAATTTATCGAAAGCGCTGAGCGGCTTTATTGCTAGTGCTACCATTCTGGGTTCTTTTGCATTAAGTGTTTTTGCATTTATACAGGTAAAGAATGGAAATACTTTTGTAGCACATTATTTTGATCTTTTAAATATTGATTCATTCAAAGTAGCTTTCGATTTTAAGATAGATCAACTTTCTACATTGTTTCTTTTAATTATTACGGGTGTTGGTTTTCTTATTCATGTATATTCTACCTCTTACATGCACGATGAGCCTAGCAAAGATTTTGCAAAATATTTTTCTTACCTCAACTTATTTGTTTTCTCTATGTTGTTGCTCGTAATGGGTGGCAATTATGTAATCATGTTTTTTGGATGGGAAGGGGTAGGGCTTTGTTCTTATTTGCTCATAGGCTATTGGTTTAAAAACAACGATTATACCAATGCAGCAAAGAAGGCCTTTATCATGAATCGTATTGGTGATCTTGGTTTTTTATTGGGATTGTTTTGGTTGATTTCTAAATTAGGCACAGTTAGTTACGACGAAGTTTTTTCTGCAGTAAATCTTGCTAAATTAAGTACTACTGACATTACAGGTATAACAGCTTTATTCTTTTTAGGAGCTTGTGGTAAGAGTGCACAAATTCCTTTATATACTTGGTTGCCCGATGCCATGGCTGGTCCAACACCGGTGAGTGCCCTCATACATGCAGCTACAATGGTAACAGCGGGTATATACATGATTGCACGAAGCAATATTCTTTTTACGATGGCACCAGCTACACAGCATGTAATTGCTATGATAGGATTGGCAACTGCTATCATTGCTGCTACAATTGCTATCAAGCAAAATGATATAAAAAAGGTATTGGCTTATTCAACCGTTAGTCAATTGGGATATATGTTTTTGGGCCTTGGTGTGGGAGCCTATACAGGTGCCGTTTTTCATGTAATGACACATGCATTTTTTAAAGCTTTGTTGTTCTTAGGAGCGGGTAGTGTTATACATGCTATGAGCGGCGAACAAGATATGCGCAACATGGGGGGCTTAAAAAAGCATATGAGTATAACCCATATCACCTTCTTAATTGGTTGTATTGCTATTGCTGGTATGCCACCATTTTCAGGTTTCTTTAGTAAAGACGAAATATTGGCAGCAGCTTTTTCAAAACATCCAATACTTTGGGGCATAGGCGTGTTGGGAGCAATGATGACCGCCTTTTATATGTTCCGTTTATACGCCATGACTTTCCTAGGTAAATTCAGAGGTACACATGAGCAAGAACATCATTTACACGAAAGTCCGAAAGCAATAACTTTCCCACTAATTGTTTTAGCCATACTAGCAATTGTTGGTGGGTGGATAGGCATACCAGAGGTATTTTTGCATGGTGGTCATAAATTAGAAGCATTTTTAGAACCAGTGTTTGCACAAAGCAATGCAATAGCAGTAAAACATGAAATGAGTCATGCTACAGAATT
>JANMGS010000719.1:0-4290 GCA_031374745.1 Ferruginibacter sp.
TCCATTGGCACTTATTCATTTGCCTCAGGTTATAATTCGAGTGCTAAAGGAAGTACTTCAGTAGCGCTGGGCTATTACACTACTGCATCAAATAATGGCGCAACAGCGTTAGGAGACCACACTACCGCAAGTGGTTTTATATCTACTGCCATGGGGTCATACTCAATAGCGAGCGGCATGCATTCCACAGCTTTTGGAGTTAATACAACAGCCAGTGGAGACCGTTCTACTGCTATTGGCTATGGCACAACCGCAAGCGGGTTTAATACGACTGCTATGGGTGTAAGCACCACTGCAAGCGGCAGCAATTCCATCTCCACAGGGAGAGCAACTTTGGCAAATTCACCTAACTCCAGCGCAATGGGTGCCTATACTTCGGCAACTGGTTATACGTCTATGGCCATGGGAGATTCTTCTACCGCCAGTGGCACTGTTTCAACCGCAATGGGTTACCGTACAACGGCCAGTGGTGATTATGCAACGGCAATAGGGTACTTAACATCCGCAGCAGGTATATCCTCCGTTGCTATGGGAAGTGGCACTACTGCAAGCGGAAATTACTCGTTGGCCTATGGAGTTAATGCAATGGCAAGCGGCAGTTTCTCTATTGCATTAGGAAGCAGTACAACAGCGAGCAATCTTAATGCTACATCCATTGGTTATTATACAAGCGCAACCGGTGACATTTCCACAGCAATGGGAGATCACACTATTGCTAGTGGCTTTAAGTCTACGGCCATGGGTTCCTACACTACTGCAAGTGGTTACAATTCCACTGCGTTAGGTTACAATGTTTCAACAAATGGCTTTGACGGAACGTTAATTATTGGGGATAATACAGGCCTCCCGGCCACGCCATCTATCTGTTACCGTGCCAATGAATTTCGTGCAAGGTTTGATGGCGGCTATGCTTTTTATACCAGTGCATCCGGAGGCAGCGGCGTTTACATGTTGAACGGTGCCAATTCATGGGCCTCTATAAGTGACAGCACAAAAAAAGAAAAATTTATTAAAACCGATGGAGAATATGTGCTGGGCAGTATCCGTAATTTGCGTCTGGGCAGTTGGAATTATAAATCGCAGGATTCAAAAATATTTCGACACTACGGCCCTATGGCGCAAGAATTTTATAACGCATTTGGCCATGATGCCATTGGTAAAATAGGAAGTGATACACTCATTAATTCTGCAGATATTGATGGTGTAATGATGATCTCTATTCAGGCATTAGAAAAAAGGACACAGCATATTGAAAGATTGTTGCTTCAAAATACCGTTTTACAACAACAGGTAGCCACGCTCACTGATGCAGTAGCAGATTTAAAAAAGCAAATAGGGTGGCTAGCAAAGGAACAAAAAGATAAAAATAAAGACCAAGCATTACTTACAAAAATAAAATAAATGAAATGAAAAAAATACTGGTTATTAGTTGCCTCCTATGCAGTTTTCAACTATGTTCATGGGCACAAAATGTTGGGATAGGCACAAATACGCCTACTCAAAAATTAGACGTAAATGGGAATGTAAATGTGAACGGCAATATAACCGTAAACGGGATAGCTGGTGTAAGCGGGCAAAAGTTAACTACTAGTGGCAGCGGCGAAACTATATGGAGCGATATTGGTGAACTAAAGAACATTGCATCCTACACACAAAATGGTTCTTGGTCAGTACCTCTAGGCGTTACAAAAATTATAATAGAGGCTTGGGGTGCTGGTGGAGGCGGAGCAAGTGGAGGTGGTGGGTCTGGAGGAACTTATATACGTACTTCTACACTTAATGTTACTCCATCTGGCACTGTTACTATTACCATTGGAACTGGTGGTTTAGGTGCCTCCTCGGAATTTTTGAACGGGGCAAACGGGAGCTCAACAGACATTACAGGTTCATTTGGTTCATTTACAGCTTTTGGCGGTACCGGTGCTACTTCATCTCGTGGGGGATATGCTGGTTCTTTTATCCTAACTGGCAATTTAGTGATGCAATTGGGAGGTCAAGCAGGTGTATCTACAACCTTTATGTATGCACAAAGGTCTACCACGCAGTTTGTAGAAATTAGAAATTTTGGTTGTGGTGGGGGTGTCGCACCATCATATAATAACGGAGGCCCGGGAGGATGCTATGTAAAAGATCTATCAACTTCTAATAATGTTGTTTTTATGGAACCAGTACCTTTTTTAAAAATTGCTGGTATTGGTGGCGGTGGTGGTTTTAGCTTTGCTGGAACTGGGTTATGGGGAGTTGCTGGTGCTAGTGGAATGGTAATTATTCATTATTGATAAATGATAGAAAGCTATATTAATCTAAATAGGGGTGTATCAAAAATTCGAAGTAGATGCCTACATCTATTTAATGCAGGTTCAAAATTGAATTTGTTTTTATCCGAATATTTATTTATTTCTTATACCATCATTCCTCACTATCCACCAGTTGCATATTAGTCAAATCTTGCCCGGCTATGTCTTCTATCGAGCCCGGGAAATACAAGGAGTTTTGCAAAATGAAGAATATTTTTTTCTTTTTTCTATTTCTGTTTCAAATTACACACCCTTTTTTTGCATAATTGCAGGCAATTAAAGTGAAAATGTAAGTGAAGCTAGTAGTTTTAAAATTTTCATTTCTTACTTTTTAGTTTACATGGAAAAATAATAATTTGTTATTGTCTTTAAATTTATAACCCATTATTCAAATAAAAAGGTAATTTAAAATTACGGCATTGTGCTAAAAAAATATATTTTATGTACTGTGTAATAGGTGCAGCCAAATAGATTTGTAGGATTTACTTCTTTTTGGTTGTTACAAACGGTAACGACAAATAGTAATTGATTTTATGGCTGCAAAACGGGCGTATATAAATTCCGATTGCATTCGAGACCTATATCTAGCCAATGAATATTTCCAATAAATATTCTTCCCCAAAAACTTGGCATGCCTTGCGATAATTTTAAACGCAACCTGCCCTATTATCATCAAAGCTGTAATAAATAAAAGTTTTACATTTGAGTCCTACTGGATACAGCCAATTATTTTATATGACAATACGTACATTATTTTCAAAGAACAGGATCATCATAGTCTATGGTGCCAGCCTTGCTATACTGCTTTTTTTGCTAAGGTGGCTAGAGTTGCGGTTTGTTATTTTTAACCATGCTTTCGATATTTATATTGGCGCAATCGCCATCATCTTTACCGCTTTGGGTATTTGGCTTACACTAAAATTGACCAACCCAAAAATAGAAACGGTGATTGTAGAAAAAGAAGTTTACCTCAACAATAACCTACATTTTATTTTAAACGAACCAGAACTTGCCAAACTTGGATTGAGTAAACGAGAGTTGGAAGTACTTCAATTAATGGCAGAGGGTTTTAGTAATGAAGAAATTGCTACTCGGTTATTTGTTTCGTTGAATACCATTAAAACGCATGTATCGAAACTTTTCGAAAAAATGGATGTAAAACGAAGAACACAAGCAGTAGAAAAAGCAAAAAGGCTAAGTTTGATTCCGTAATGCTCCTACTTTGGTATGAAAAATCAGTTGTAAAACAAAAATCACACTTTAGTATGAGGGTAATTAACTTTTAAAATTTCAATTTTACGGTATTGTAAACCAACACTTAAATAATGAAAAAAATTGTAATTGTTTGCGGGTTAATTGCCGGACTAATCGTTTCAGTTTTAATGGTAATTTCAATAGCCATTTACACGTCTAAAGGAGATTTTGATAACGGAATGATTTATGGCTATGCCAGTATGTTGCTTGCATTCTCCCTCATTTTTGTAGGCATTAAAAATTACAGGGATAAGTACAACAATGGTATTATTGGCTTTGGGAAAGCTTTTAAAATCGGGCTTTTTATTACGCTCATTGCATCTACCATATATGTGATCGTTTGGCTAATTGATTATTATTTTTTTATACCCGATTTTGGCGAAAAATATGCATCCTATATGCTAGAAAAATTAAAAGCAAGTGGAGCTAGCCAGGTAGAAATTGTGAAGCAAACCAAAGAAATGGCAAATTTTTCTGAAATGTACAAAAACCCAATTATTAACGCCCTGTTTACCTATTTAGAGATTTTGCCAGTGGGGCTTATCATTACACTAATTAGTTCGCTTATTTTAAAAAGAAAAATAAAAGCAAGTATTTAATTATTTAATGTTCTCTTGTAGAAATGAGTTTTTAGAAGAAAAGAAGAAGAATAATTTTGATTTGGCAACGAATGTTCAAAATTACCACGGAGTTTAAATAAATTTTAAAATAAAAAAAAGTATAAACATGAAAAAGACAG
>JANMGS010000743.1:0-3627 GCA_031374745.1 Ferruginibacter sp.
CCTGTCTTAAAAAAAATCAGGTTGGTATAGTGCCAAATAAAACGCTTAACGTTATTGCCTGGTTTGTACCAACTATTATTGTATGTAGCCAAATCAACTTTCAATAGACTTATGGGTTTTAATACTTTTTTCAAAAAAATACATCATGGTAAAAATAGCAGCATAGGCAATGATATTGAACCATAAATGATGATCCCAACCAAAAGGGAAATCCCATCCGTTGTTGGTTGATACCAGTACCAAACTGATGCGAACAATATTTATAAACCAAAGCAATAGTAAACCAGCAAACAACCAAGAAACTTTTTTCTGTGTTTTGGCCACGGTGGCAATTACATATGCAATCCAAAAACTCATAACACCGAAGCCGAGACATCCATATACAATTCTTACACCCTTACCACCTACCATTTTTAATACATATTCATTTGTGCGAATGGTATCAATATCGAAAATATACAAAAAATATTTACATGAATTTATAACTGCGGTTCGTATCCATGCGCCTACGTTTATATGCTTTTCTATAAAAGGACTATACAGGCCTCCATCTACAGCCAATCCTGTAATAAATTGTAAACCGTAATAACATACAACAAATACTACAAAAAAGATGATTAGAAATCGTACAAATTTTTTATTGTTAAAGTTCATTAAAACAATTTATCGAAAAACAATTTATGATATGCATTTGTATTTTCTATTTTGTTAAAAGCAGTTTCGGCATACGTTCCTGCGCCATAAACAAACTGTAAATATGATTCATTATCCAAGCTCGCAAAAAAATTGATTGCATTACAAATTTCATCTACATCAGTTTCTACATTAATACCTGCATTTAATTCTATCAGATGGTTCCATGGGGTATAAAGGCTTGTAATTACTGGTTTTCCTGCAGAGAGTGCTTCATAAATGGAATGTCCAAAATTTTCGCTTTTGCTGGGCATAATAAAAACATGCTGTTGTGCTAGTGTATTTTCAATTTGTGTTGGCGCCAGTGCCGCATGGTATTTTACAACAATATGCTTGGGCAACTTATTTATTTGTTGCAGGCATAATTGCCAATAGGCTTCCTCTTTTATTGGCCCATAAATATTATAGGTAATGCTGGCAGTACAATTGGTTAAAGCTTTTAAAATAAGCAAATGATTTTTCATTGGGCTTATTAATGCAATGGTAGCAAGTGTTAAATAATTTTTTTTCTTAAAGAGCGGTTGTTCCTGCTTTAAAATATGGGGAAAGTTAGCCGCTACTGCTACTATTGCATCATAGCCAAATGCTGCCTTTATAAAATCTTCTTCTGCTTTATCTGTTGCATGAAAAACAATGTTTCTTTTTATTTTGAACAATTTTAGTACTTGTAAAAAAAGCCGCTTCTTCCATTTTTTTTGTGTGAGTGCGCCTGGGTGCAGCATGCCACGCACAGACAATATTTTTTTACTTGCTTTACAAAACAAGAGTGGTACAATATTAAAATGCCAAGAAAATAAACCAATGATAAAGATAGCATCGGGTTTTATTTGCTTTGCTTGTTCTACCAATATTTCTCTTGTATTTTTTCCGGATGCATACCAAACTTTTGTATGTGTATTAAATGGTATCCATTGGTCAGTTACAATATCAATAAGCGCTTCATTGTTTAGATCTTTATTACTACAAAAAATTCTATAATCTATATCGTGTGTAAAATTATTTACTAAATTGGCTATGGACTGTATAGGACCTCCGGCTTTAAAGGCCGGCAAAAACCACGGTATAGAAATGAATACAATCATTCTTCGATTGGTTTTATGGGCATGCTTATATAGTCCATCAATTTAGGAAAGAAAAATATTTTTAGAAGGAAGAAAACGAGCAGATTTACGTAAAGCCTTCCAAACAAAAATATACTATCAGACTCAAATGCAAATAACTCTAAAAAAATAGCCCCTACCACCGCAAAATTGAATACATAATTATTAGACGAATTTTTTATAAAGTAGAAATAACTTCTGCCATAAATAAAACCAAGAATTAGCAATGGCACAAACATACCAATATAACCAAAATCTATATAACCATCTGCGAAATAACCTAAGCTAACAGATACCCCTTTTTTTACACCAGCATAGCGAATGCCTGTATATTTAGTAGCTCTTTTTGAAGCGTCGTACACTCCTTTGTCTGGATTAAGTGCCCTTGGTGTAAGTACAAACGCAAGCGTAGATCCCCAGTTGCTTCCATTTTGATACGGTATCACACTAGGAACCCTGTCCATGGTTTTGGCAAGGTGATAGGTATATTGAAGCCTATCGAGAAAATCTGCTAGCGAATTGGTGAAAGTATTATCTGACTGCTTTTCTGACAACTCAAGCAATTTATTTAAAGCATCAGTTTTTTCTACCTGCACCGATTGGGTAGAACTTCCTTTATTTAAAAATGAGCGGTATTCTCCTTTTATACCCGTCCAAAAAACCCCACCAAAAAAAATAAAAACCAAGGCTAACATAGCAATGATAAACTTATTGAATTTAACCACAACAAGAAAACACAAGTAAAGGGCACTTATGTAAAAAACAATTGTTTTAAATTCAGAAAAATAGCTATAAAATCCCATAATAAATTCCAGTGCACAAAATATATAAAACTCCTTTCGCTTTCTATTCTTTAGGATACTTTGAAAACCAAATAAAAGAAACAAGAACCACTTTACATTACCCAGGCTAAAAATAATTTGGGTAAGCGACGGTATTAAGAATGCAATACCAGTTAAAGCATTCATTGCAAAAAAACCAATTATATAGGCCCTAAATGTTTTATCTATGGAAAGGCTATCAGCATGTTTTTTTAACTGGTTAAAAGAAAGGGCGGGTATTTTATTCTGGTAATAAATAATAGGAAGAAAAAGGAATAATAAACCTACAAAGGAAGCGAGAATGGCGTATTCCGTATTATCTGATCTATAATTAATATCTTTCCCAAGGTTATTGCTTTGCCATACCCCTGCAGAAATTTGAATAAAATGATAGATAAGTGTGACCACAAAAACCGCTGGCTTATGCGGTTGCAGTAGATTATAAAAAAGAATATAAAAAATAATCATTCCAGTAAACAATATTAGCCCATTGGTAAAAAACAATTGGCTAATTAAAAGCATGATTAAAATACCCTTGGTGCCTTCATCTAAATATACTTTGGTTCTCAATTAGATTTTTTCGTTTTCCTTTTTTATCAAAATATTTTCCAAAGCTATACAATCATTTTCGTAACTGTAGAATTGTATTTTACGTAAGGAGGTTTCTCCCATTGTTATTGCCGCATTATTGTCGTCAATAAAATATTGTAAACATTTTTGCAACGATTCATTATCATCTTTTTTAAATATAAAACCATTTTCGGCCTGCTGTATCAAATCAATAGAAGCTCCACAGGAATTACTTGCAATCACTGCCTTTCCAGCCGCCATGGCTTCATTGATTGCTAGTCCCCAAGTTTCGCTTTTTGATGGTAGTACAAAAACATCGCAACTTGCATATAGTGTGGGCATCATTTGCTGATTCTGAAAATCGAGGAAACGAATATTTTTACTAGATGTAGAAGTAGCTTTCAAACTCTTTTCTAACAAACCATTTCCTGTAATTAGTAAAT
>JANMGS010000770.1:0-2951 GCA_031374745.1 Ferruginibacter sp.
CCAAATGTTGGAACCAAATCTAGTTTATCGGCTATAGGGGCCGTTGTTGGGTATGTTGCAGGATTTAACTCCAACGCTCTCTTATCTTGATAACTTACTCCTCTACCGATGATAAAAATAGCTTTTGGTTTTACAGGATATTGTGCATCCATAAATCGTACAAAATCTCTAATAGCTGCAGGGTGCGATTTTATACCAAAAGCAAACTGATCTGTAAGTTCATTGATATCATATATTTTTGCATTGTACCCACCTCCATTTACAGTGCTTCTATACGCACGATACAATTCTACATTATTTACACCACTTCCATCATTGTATAAAACAGGGTTACTTATAATAACATAATCTCCTCTTGTAGAAGCCGTATTATAGTTTACAAACGTTTTGGTTATGATATTGCTCACTGTATTTATAGAAGAAGTTTCTACATTATTCAACATAAATTTTCTAACAGGTTCTACAGAAGCTGGCAGTACAAACTTTACTTTTCCTGGAGTAGATACGATATCTCCAATATACCTTCTTCCGTTGTTTATATCGTATAAAACGGGTGCTACAGTGCCATAGTTAAAATTATCTATCAATAAATAATTACCTGCAGCAGATGGAGCAAGTTCAAAATAAAATGATTTTAAATTATTAAAATTAAAGGTTGCAGGGTATGTTATGCCAACTGTAGCCAAAACCATATTTTCTACAGGAGGGAAGAATGGCGGAACTGTTTGTGGTGAAGGTGGTGGTCCATTAAGGTTTAGCAAAGTAAAATTAATATCTACGGATGAAGTATTTTGCAAAAAAGATAAAGGTTGATTTGTAGCATTTATTTCTCCATCTATTAAATTAGATCTGGTAAGCGGAAGTGGCTCCGAATTGTTTACCACTTGGTTGTTGAAAATTTTTACATTTAAACTCCTCGAACTATGATCTGTATTGAAATAAACTTTTGCTCTCACAGAGAGGCTATTGGCAGGCCCTGCTGCATACACATTTAAACCACTAATCGTTTGCGTGTAATTTAAGGGAACTGCCGGACTAGTAGCTGAAGCAGGTGGCTGTGCAGAAATTGTGCTACTCACAAAACCTTCTCCATTGTCGTAAGCCGACGAATGAACATATTCTCCAAAGTCTATTCCAAAGCCCCTATTTATTTGGTTTTTATAATACAAATCTATTTTGCGCATAAAATAAGCATCTGGCACTGCGGCACCTGGTGAAGGATTCGCAGTGTTGCTATATCTTAAATTACCTCCAGCAGGGTTTACTGTAAGAAAGTAAATCGCCGTATCTGTTTCTAGGCTATGCCTATCTGCCAGCTGAAATTGAGCATTCTTGTACAAAGCATTATCAGCTTTACCATCGTTCATTTCTCCAAAAAACTCTATATAGTCTGTTGAGCCAAGTGGCGCTGCTGTAATAGAGGTAAACAACCTTACCTGCTGGCCATTTCTCCAAAGTTGAAAATGATCTGCATTAGTAGAAGTAAGTCCCAGACTTGCTATTGCTGATTGTGGTATGCGACAAATATTATCTGTTGCAATTTTAAATTTGTAATAAGTTTTGCTGTAATCTATCCAACTATTGTTAAACTGGGCTTTTGCAGCAAAAGCGAAAAACAATAACAAGGGAAGTAATAATTTTTTATTCATAACGAAACAATTTGCAGAATTTTTATTCTTCTTCATTTTTTCCAAAATTTATTCTCAAAGAAATAACATGCGTATACAATGGGTTAGATTGATTTGCCAAATTGGTAAAAGCATAATCAAGATTAATTTTTTTTATTTTAAAACCGGCCCCTAAACTTGGCTGATAGATCCATACTTTCTTTTGATTTATGGTATCACCATCAGATAATGCACGTTGAAAATTAGTAATACCAGCCCTTACAAAAAAGGCATCTTTAATTGAAGCTTCCAAACCCATGTGCGGATCTACACTTACCGTGTTACCACTTAAAATGGTACTTCTTTTGCCGTCAAAAGTCAAATCCACATTGGCTTCGGCCAATAATTTAAAATTGCTGCCAATCTCGAAATTATACGCACCACCCAATACAAGCCTTGGAGCAGTTATTTCGGTAGATGTTATTGGAATATCATTTTTGGTTAGGTATAGTCTTTCCTTTTCTGCGTCGGTAAATTTAAATGACCAGGCATTGAAAGTTGTTGTAATGTCTTTTGCTGCAATACCAATACTCCACTTATCGCTACGCATTTGTACCCCAGCATCCATTCCAAAACCCCAAGCATTGGCAAATTTGCCTACTTTTCTGTATATAACTTTTGCATTTATACCTGCATTTATACTGTACTTATCTGTTTCTTTTACCTTTTGTGCCAGCGACAAAAGAAAAGCATAATCTGCAGAAGAAAATGTTTTGATGTTGTTATAGTTTATACTTCCATCTGGATCTACAAGAAAAAGTGTGTTGGGTATATCATCTACTGCAAAACGAAGTAGTGAAAAACCGAGTGTTCTTTTATTGTTTTGTATTGGAACGGCTAACGCTGCATAATCATATTTAGCTATCCCACTAAAGTACTCTGCGTGCATAATAGCGGCATTGGGATCGTTTTTTACTTCTGCCAATCCTGCAGGATTCCAATAACCGGCAGTTGCGTCATTCACAGAGGCAATCTGGGCATTTCCCATGCCTAGTCCCCTAGCGCCTGCACCAATATTTAAAAATTCATTGGAATATTTTCTAAACTGTGCACTACACTCTACAGTATAAAAAAATATAAACGATAATAAAGCAATAAAGCTTTTTTTCATGTGCTCAAGTTTTTTGTGTTCAGTCAAATAAAAAATGCCTCCCAACTGGAAGGTTTTCCATAAAACTTTTAAAATTCACCAAATTTATTATTTGCCAAGTTCTATTTTGTTGTAATAATGTGTAAGGAATTTGATTGGGATATTATACTACTAATAAATTTTTTATCAAATAT
>JANMGS010000781.1:0-8196 GCA_031374745.1 Ferruginibacter sp.
ATGGATATTTCGTTACGGAAAAAACCCTCGCGGATTTTTCACTTATACAAAAAGTGGCTTATTAAACATCAATATTTCTTCTGATAACCCACTTAAAATTTCCGAAGAAGAAGGGAAAAATTATGATATGAATTTATACAACTACTCGAGAAAAATTCATTCGGACATTTTGGTAAATATACATTAGAGATGGAAAAAGGAAGGGTTATTCATCATGTAAAAGGTGGCAGCATACTATGGTACACCGATACCGAACAGCTGCTACATCACAGACAAATAAAAAATAGGAGGAAACTTTCAACGGTTTTAAAAGCAAATGAAAATAATAATTAACCATCAACCCTAATAAACAGAAAACAAATGAGAACACTATTCATTTTTACAACATCCATATTTTGGCTGGCTGTTTCGGTCAATGCACAGCTATCTTCCGCAGGTGTAGATTCATTGGTACAAAACGCCATGCAGCAATTTAAAGTAGCAGGTGCTTCAGTAGCCATTGTAAAAGACGGCAAAGTAATTTACAAAAAAGGCTTTGGTGTAAAATCAATTGAAACAAAGGCCCCAGTTGATGAGTTTACCAATTTCCAAATAGCTTCTAACAGCAAGGCTTTTACCACAGCCGCTTTATCCATTTTAATTGATGAAGGAAAATTATCCTGGAAAGACAAAGTGAAAAAACATATCCCTGAATTTAAAATGTACAACGATTATGTAACTGAAAATTTTTTAGTAGAAGATCTGCTTTGCCATCGCAGCGGTTTGGGCTTAGGCGTTGGCGACCTTATGGGATTTCCGGATGGCTCGGATTTTACCATAAAAGATATACTGACAAGTTTTCAATATTTTAAACCTGTTTCTGATTTTAGAACCAAGTTTGACTACGATAACCTCCTATACTGGGTGGCGGGAGAATTGGTAACAAGAGTAAGCGGTATACCCTGGGAAAAATTTGTGGCCACAAAAATTATGCAGCCGCTGCAAATGAACAACTCTTTTACAACATTAAAAGATATTAAAGACCGAAGCAATGTAGCCATGCCACACTCTACTCTTACTAGTAATGGCAATATGAAAAGTATTGCTTTATTTGAAGAGATCATTAATGGAGCAGCAGGCGGTATTTTATCGAACGTAGATGATATGAGTAAATGGGTGCTCATGCAACTTAACAAAGGAAAATATGGCGATGGTTTAAAACAGAAAATATTTACGGAGGCAAGGCAGGGAGAAATGTGGAAACTCCATACTGTGATGGATGCAAACCCTTGGCCGAGGTATAATACTCATTTTTCCGGTTATGGGCTAGGATGGTTTTTAAATGATATTAAAGGATACTTAAATGTTTCGCATACAGGCGGGTTGCCTGGCATGTTGTCGAAAGTTACTATCATGCCGGATTTAAAATTGGGCATCGTTGTTTTGACCAATACTGAAAATGGAGGTAGTGATTTATTCTCCGTGGTAACCAACAGCATTGTCGATAGTTACCTACCAGTAGAAAAAATGGATTGGATTAGCCTTTTTAAAAAATACCAGCAGGAAGATCAGAACGATGCGGACTCTGTTACCAAAAAAGTATGGGAAACAGTTGCCGCAACTAAAAATACAAAAATTAACCCTCAGGATTATATCGGTGTGTACCAGGATAATTGGTTTGGCAAAATAGAAATCTTTCTAAAAGAAAACCAGTTGTGGTTTAAATGCTACCGCTCGCCCAAGCTCAATGGTTCCATGCATTTTTACAAAGCAAACACATTCGCCATTAAGTGGGAATACCAGGATATGCCCTGCGATGCCTTTGCCAGTTTTAGTTTAGATGAAGAAGGAAAAGCACAACGTATAAAAATGAAAGCCATTTCGCCAAACACAGATTTCAGTTTCGATTTTCATGATTTGGATCTGCAAAGAGTGAAGTAAAATCGAAATCATTCAACAAATTTTCATCAGGCAAAAAAATAAAAACAATGAAAGCAAAATCAATTAAAGGAAAATCTCCCGAAGAAATTAAACCAGCATTATCAGACTGTATGGCCGACGGGTTTGCACCCACACTGGCGATAGTGTTTTTATCGCTTGGTAAAGATATCGATGCTTTATGCAGTATACTGGACGAAAAAGGCATTACTATTTATGGCGCTACCACCCATGGTGAATTTATTGATGAAGAAATAGGCAAAGAATCCATTGCTATCCTTTTACTGGATATCAACCGGAATTATTTCACCGTTATGCTGGAGGAGTTTCCTGAAAAAAATTACAGGGAGGTAACACAGTCAATGGCAAAAAAAGCAATGGAGAAATTTACAACTCCTGCATTCCTTATTGCTGCCAGCAACATGGAAACAGATGCGGAACTTTTGTTGTTTGGATTTGAAGATATTGTTGGCAAACAGGTAAATGTTTATGGAGGCATGGCTGGGGATAATTTCACTTTTACTGAGCAGTTTGTATTTACCAATGATAAATCAAGTACCCGGGGTATTGTTGTTATAGTTTTGGATGAAGAAAAAATAAAAATAAAGGGAGTGGCCACTTGCGGATGGAAAGCGATGGGTACAGAGAAAACAGTTACAAAAAGCGAGGGCAACAGGCTTTATACCATTGATAATGTTCCGGTACTGGAATTGACCAAAAAATATAGTGGAATTGAAAACGTCAGTAAAGAGAATAATGCTTTAGCGATGGAATTAGCTACCAACTTCCCTTTACAATTACAACGAGAAAAAGGTGCACCGGTAATGCGACCTGGCCTGTTGGTAAACTGGGAGGATGGCTCTTTTATCTGCAGTGGTTCGGTACCGCAAGGGGGAAAGGTTCGCTTTTCGCTTCCACCTGATCTGGATGTAATAGATAAAGTGATAGAAGGGGTGGAAAAATTAAAAGTAACAGAAATGCCGGAAGCAGATGCCATGATTATGTATAGTTGTGCCGGCCGATTAATGTCGATGGGGCCATTGATGAGTACAGAAATTGAAGGAGTAAAAAACGTATGGAATGTACCCATGGCTGGCCTTTTTTCCAACGGGGAGCTTGCCAGGGCTACCGATGGAAATCTGGAAATGCATAACCTGACCACCTGTTGTGTGGCGATAAAAGAAAAATAATTTATAAAATGCTTCTCTTAACTGCAGAGAATAAGAGAGGCTAAGGTTTCGGAGAGAAGCTCTGCGTTATCTCAGCTAATTCATGTTCTCAGCAGTTTTAAAAAATATAAAATGAACCAACATCTTCAAAGCTTACTGAATTTTTTTGAGCAGGATAAGTCCCTTTCTGCCGAAGATAAAAGCACTATCATTAAATCTCTAAAAGATGCCAATAAGGAATTAGAGATTACCGCCTTCAAACTAGACCGTACAGAAAAAGTAAAACGTACAACTGCCATTCTCTTAGAAGAAACCATTGAAGAATTGGAACAAAAAAGAAAAGCCATAGAAGAAACGAATTCGGCACTCACCAAATCCTTGGAAGAATTAAAAGCTGCACAGGCACAACTCATCCAATCCGAAAAAATGGCAAGCCTCGGTGAACTCACCGCCGGAATAGCCCATGAAATACAAAACCCATTGAATTTTGTAAATAATTTTAGTGAAGTAAGTACAGAGTTAGTTGATGAAATGAAAGAAGAAATAGAAAAAGGAAATTTAGAAGATGCAAAAGAAATAGCCAATGACTTAAAACAAAATCTCGAAAAAATAAACCACCATGGCAAACGTGCCGGCGATATCGTAAAAGGTATGCTACAACACAGCAGCAGTGGCAGTGGTAAAAAAGAGCCAACAAATATCAATGCCTTGGCAGATGAATATCTACGTCTCTCCTATCATGGCCTGCGGGCAAAAGACCAATCCTTCAATGCCACCATGAAAACAAATTTTGATGAAAGCATCGGCAACATCAATATCATTCCGCAGGATATTGGAAGAGTTGTATTAAATTTAATTACAAATGCTTTTTATGCGGTTAATGAAAGGCTTCGACAAGCTCAGCCGGACACCAACTATGAACCAACTGTTTTCATCACTACAAAGAAAGAAGATAACAAAGTTTTCATCTCTGTAGCTGACAACGGAAATGGTATAGCACAAAAAATTCTCGACAAAATCTTTCAGCCTTTCTTCACCACCAAACCAACGGGTCAAGGAACAGGATTGGGATTAAGTTTGAGCTATGATATTGTAAAAGCACATGGCGGTGAGTTAAAGGTAAAGACAAAAGAGAGGGAAGGAAGTGAATTTATTATCTGTATTCCAAACAATATTTAAAACTATGAAACTGACCACACAAATTGAAACTGAGATCAATTTAGTATATGCTAATTATTGGAAAGGATTGTTGAGTGCTGACCTAAGAACTTATGCCAATGTTTTAGATGAAAATTTCAAATTAATCGGAACTACAGAAAGCGAAATATTTTTTAAAAGTAGTGAGGCAGTAGAATTTTTAGATGCAACTGCAGAACAAGTAGCAGGAAATATTGAGTTAAGAAACAGGATTATTATAACGGAAGCCATTGACTCGCTTGTGCTCATTACAGAACAATCAGACACTTATGTTAAGATAAATGGCACTTGGACTTTTTATGGCAAAGTCCGATGTTCCTCTATATTAGAAAAGAAACTGCAAGGGTGGAAATTTATTCAGATGCATCTTTCTTTTCCCGATTCAAAAGCAGATGATGGACAAACCATTGGATTAGAAAAAGTAGAAAAAGAAAATCTTGAACTGCGTGATGCCATAAAACGCCGCACCATAGAACTGGAGAATAAAACTCGGGAGCTTGAAATTGAAGCTTCACTCGAAAGAGTTAGAACCATTGCAATGAGTATGAAAAAGCGTGATGATATGCTGGATGTGTGTAAAAACATTTCGCTACAGCTGCAATCATTAGGTTTAAATGATATCCGAAATGTGCAGACGGCTATTTTTTATGAGGATAAAGGCACTTACATGAACTATGAACATTATGCAAAACACGATAAAAATTTTATTACTGAAACCACTTATACCAATCATGAAATAGCTAAAGCTTTTGCAGCAAAAATGCTGAAGGGCAAAGGCGAGATATCTATCACTTTAATTGACGGGGAACAAAAAGTAAAAGAGTGGCTTGCCTATCAAAAAACCACCAATGTTTTTATTGATACATTTTTAGAAACAGCCTTATCGCTTAACTACTACTGGTTTTCATTAGGGCCTGTAGCATTGGGAATTTCAACCTATGTTCCGTTACATGATAGGGAGCTGGGTTTGTTTAAACGGTTTTTAAATGTGTTTGAATTGGCTTATCGGAGGTACCTTGATATTGAAAAAGCAATAGCACAGGCCAAAGAAGCACAAATAGAAACTTCGTTGGAAAGGTTAAGGGCACAGGCCATGGCCATGCGTACACCAGAAGACCTGGTAGGAATTTGTGAAGTCCTCTATACAGAATTGCATACGTTAGGATTTACCAAGATGAGGAATGCAATGATCAATATTTACGATGATGACAAAGAATCATTTGTAAATTATGATTACTCAGATGAGATTGGCAAAAGCATCAATCATTTGGTTTACGATATTCACCCCGTCATTAAAAAACAGATCAGGCAGTTGAGAATTGTGGGTGATGAATTTTCAGAAACATATTTCAAAGATCAGGACCTGGAGGACATGAAAATATTCAGGAAAAGTATCGGTGAAAAAGATGATCCGAGAATTGACAAAGCAGATGCGTTGTATTATTATTTCTATTCCATTGGCACCGGTTCAATAGGTATTTCAACCTTCCAAGTTGTTGCCGGAGAAAAATTGGAGGTATTAAAACGTTTCAGGAATGTTTTTAACCTTTCTTATCAGCGATATACCGATCTGGCACTCGCCGAATCACAGGCAAGGGAAGCTAAGATAGAAGCGGCTTTGGAGAAAGTACGTTCCCGTTCCCTAGCCATGCACAAAAGTGATGAGTTGAACGAGGTGGTAGCCATTCTTTTCGAAAAATTAAAAGAACTGCAAATTCCGGCAACAGCGGTAGGCCTTGGAATATCTATCGAAGGTTCAAAAGACCTGAATACATTTGTTTGTGGAGAGAATGAAGATGGCCAGGTCATAACCAATTATAGGCTCCCTTTTTTCGAAAACAGAATATCGAAAGAATTATACAACGCTCTTGAAAAGCAATTGGATTTTTTTGTTGGTAAGTATTCAAAAAAAGAAAAAAATTCATTCTATGAATATCTTTTTGAGCATTCTGAAATTAAGGGTGTACCGGATGGTATTAAGCGTATGATATTCGAAAGTGCGACCTATACTATTTCCATGGTAGCGGCTAAAAACGTAGTGTTTAATATCAATGATTTTGAAGGGAAGGATTTAACAGAAAATGAAATTGATATTTTTAAGCGTTTTGTAAAAGTATTTGATCAGGCTTATACCCGTTTCCTAGATCTGCAAAAAGCTGAAGCACAGGCAAGAGAAGCACAAATAGAAACTGCGTTAGAAAGGGTGCGAAGCAAAACAATGGCCATGCACAAAAGTGATGAACTGCGGGAAGTGGTGGCTACTATGTATGAACAATTACAATGGTTGGATATTAATTATGGTGCCTGTACTATTGTCATCATGGATTCAGCAACAGGCAATATGCAGCATTGGGTAGGTGGCTTTGAACAAAAGCTATACCCAGAAAGTTACCAAGTAAACTATTTTCATCATCCGTTTATTGATACTCAATTAGCCCAATGGAAAAGCGGAGAAAAATATGCGGTGGTAAAACTATCAGGAGAAAACAAGAAAGCCTATGATAGGGTAATGTTCACGCAAACTGATTTTAAAAATTTCCCGGAAGAAACAAAGCAATGGATGGCGGCATTGGACCCTGTGGTTTTTTCAATTGCGTACATGAGCCATGGTGCTTTAACCTGGGGGCCAAAGGAGATTACGGCAGCGTATGCCAGCATATTACAACGATTCGCAAAAGTTTTTGAACAATCCTACACCCGTTTCCTGGATCTGCAAAAAGCGGAAGCACAAACAAGAGAGGCACAAATTGAAACAGCATTGGAAAAAGTCCGCAGCAGAACTATGGCCATGCAAAGCAGTAATGAATTGCAGGAAACCGCCGCTGTTCTTTTTCAGGAGTTTAAAAAGTTAGGTGCCGATGATATGCAACAGTTTACCATTGGTATTTATAATGAAGAAGAAAGGATAATAGATTTCAGGGTTACCAGCTGGGCTGGTGGTGGTGAACAGGAAAACCGTTCCTTTCAGTTGGACATGGATGAGCCCACTTTAGTGAAACCTGCCGTAGCTGCCTGGAAAGCCGGGAAGAAATCGGCAGTATTTGACCTTAGCGGTGATGCATTACAAGGCTGGTTAAATTACCGTAATAAAATAAGCGGCATTACTATAAACACCAATGAGAAAGGCGGTCGACGGGTTATTACTGCAGCCTATTTTTCAAGAGGGCACCTTACTATTTCAACATTTATACCGCTGCAACAGGAAACCATAAAAACCTTAGAACGGTTTGCAACCGTTTTTGATGGAACCTATACTCGTTTTCTGGACCTTGAGAAAGCAGAGGCACAGACAATGCAGTCTGAACAGGATTTAATAGCTATTAAAGAAGCCAAACAAAAGGCAGAAGAAGCATTATCAGAACTGCAAACCACACAAAAGCAACTCATTCAATCCGAAAAAATGGCAAGTCTCGGAGAACTCACCGCGGGCATTGCCCATGAAATTCAAAACCCGTTGAACTTTGTAAATAATTTTAGTGAGGTAAGCACAGAGTTAGTTGATGAAATGAATGAAGAAATAAGCAAAGGCAATATTGAAGAAGCTAAAGAGATTGCCGGTGATCTTAAACAAAACCTAGAAAAAATAAATCACCATGGTAAGCGTGCCGGGGACATTGTAAAAGGAATGTTGCAACACAGCAGAAGTGCAAACAATGCTACAAAAGAACCAACTAATATCAACGACTTAGCCGATGAATATTTACGATTAGCCTATCATGGCCTGCGGGCAAAAGACAAATCCTTCAATGCCACCATGAAAACAAATTTTGATGAAAGCATTGGCAACATCAATATCATTTCGCAGGATATTGGAAGAGTGATTTTGAATTTAATTACGAATGCATTTTATGCCGTGGATGAAAGGCTTCGACAAGCTCAGCCTTACATCAACTATGAACCAACAGTTTCAGTG
>JANMGS010000811.1:0-4683 GCA_031374745.1 Ferruginibacter sp.
AAGTCGGGACAGTTAGCTATAATACAAAGCCTGCCTGACGTGAGTCAGGTTCGGTGGTCGACCCCAGTCATACCGACACAAGTGTAGGGATAGCTCTATGCTACGTTTATCCCAGACTACCGTCAGGCAGGCTGTTATCCTCACCCCCGTTACAGGGAGGGCGCTGCAGATAAGGTAAATAAAAAACCCTCATATAAAATACAAGGGTTTTTAAAATGCTGTAGGGGAAGGGATCGAACCTTCACGAGGCAGTTAGCTATAGTACAAAGTTCGGTGGTCGACCCCGGTCAATTCTACATTGCTGCAAAAGTGGCTCTATGCTACGTTTATCCTGTGATCCTCACCCCCGAGACAAGGGGGCATGTCTGCCAAAAATTTCATCACCCCACAGTATGTTCCGATCTCTATCGGCTGTTTGATAAAACAAAGATAGGGTTATTTCATTGAAACTTAAACAGCTTTCAATATAAATAATTAAAATTTAGATATTGTTCAATATTTTAAGCTATTAAGTATATTTGTAGCAAAATTCTATAAAAAATGACTGCAAAATTAAATATTGACAAATTGGACTTGCAAATTATAAATGCAATGATGAATGATTCGGAGATTTCTTATGCCGAACTTGGTAAAAAATTATTTGTTAGTGCCGGCACCATCCATGTTAGAATAAAGAAATTGCAAGAACTACATGTGATACAAGGTACAAGGATGCATATTGATACAAAAACACTTGGGTATGATTGTACTGCTTTCGTAGGAATATTTTTAGAAAAAAGTTCGTTGTATGATGCGGTAGCAAAAGAGCTAAAGAAAATACCAGAAATAACTAGGCTAAATTATATAACGGGCAATTATAGTATGTTTATAGAAATAGTTTGTAAAGATATAACCCAGCTTAGGCGTGTATTGCACGATGATTTGCAAAAAATAAATGGGATAGAAAGAACGGAAACCTTTATTTCTTTAGAAGAAGGATTTAATAGAACAATAATTGTTGATTAACAAAATCAAAATTCTCTGCTCAAAAATTCTTTGAGGGCGCTTTGATAAACCGATTTTACTTCGCCCTTTCTTTTAATAAAGTCATTTCTAAAAACAGGGCTACTGTTTATTGTTTTTGCATAGGCCACCGCTTCTGCAAACCTATTGCGCTTTTGTTTTTGAGATGGGCTTGGTATTATATTACTCATATCTGGGTATTTGCTCACAACTGTTTTATCCCCATACTGTTTTATCACAATATCCCCTATTCTTGCGTTTGGCTTTTTTTGTATAGCAACTTCTAGCGTGTCCATTCAATCGTTTTTACAAAAGTAAAAAAAATCTTACAAGTTTACTCCTTTTTACATCCTTCGTTGTTCACATTTTATGCAGCGAAGGATTGAATGTAATTCTTATAATTATTAGTATATGTTGTAAAAAATAATAAAACACTAAAAATATGCGATTTAAGTAATAAATTATAAACAAGGAGTGGCTCAAATTTATAAAAAAAGAAAGTGGTAGGTATAAAAAAACCACTAACTTATTTAGAAAGTGGTTTTTGTGGTGCGAGCCGGGGTTGAACCGGCGACACATGGATTTTCAGTCCATTGCTCTACCAACTGAGCTATCACACCATATTTCTAAAAAAGAATTTAAAGAAATATTTCCCCGTAGGGGCGGCAAAAATAGGAAGATTAAACGGAATGAGCAAAACTTACTAAACTTTAATTCTAAAAACATTTGAATTACCCCAAATAACAGCTTAAAAACGGAGCCAATACTGGGAAATCTAATATTTAAGTTAATAAACAGAAACTTTTCTTTTCTATAAGTTAATTTGATTATTCTCGTTAAATACGTTTAGAAACTATTTAAGAAGCTGTTTGAATTATATTCTTTCATTACCATTTTGGTTCTTCATATAATTTTCACTGCAAAAAAATAAGATGCAAGCGTTCTTCTTTAAAAGAAATGTTCTCTTCATAACCTCTTTCACCCCAGCTCTCTGCGGTAAAAAAAATTACTACCTCAAACAGCTTCTAAGATGCTTGGCTTACTTTTATTCCAGCCTCAGCCATCCGCATTTCTCCAAACCCGATGCTAGGGTGAAGCTCCCTCATTTCAGACAACGTGCGCTCGCCCTTATCTTTCATGATAGCAGCCACTTCTTTAAACCGCTCTACTTTCATAACTTCTCCAATATCAATTAGCCCTTTTTCTATACAAGCAGCAATATGTCCTTCAATGGTAGATATAGTCAGATTTCTTTCAGAAGCAATTTCATTTATTTTTTTTCCTGCTTTAAACAGTGTATAAGTAGATTCCTGTGTGCTTATTTTTGGCAAGGCATCGATATCTTTTTCTTTCCTTACTCTTTTAGGGTTGGCTTTTTTTGCATCAATATTGGATTCTATGCCATATCGCTCACAGTAATCGTTCACTGTATCTAAAATATCATCGCCATATTTATCTACCTTAGCCTTCCCAAAACCACTAATCAATAAAAGGTCTCTTTTAGTTTTTGGTAAAAAGCTGCAAATGTCTTTTAATGTTGCATGCGATGCTACCATAAATATCGGTGTTCCATCTTCCTCACAAATCAAATTCCTCCATCGCTTCAATGTTTCGTACAATTCAGGATTGGGCGAATCGGTTTTCGAATTTCGTTGGCTACTAGCATAACAATTAATACCAAATTTTACTTGGGCATAATTTAACTTATGTGCTAAAAAACTGGTAACAGAAAAAGGTTGTTTGCAAAAAGCAAATAAATATTGTGAAACATGTAATGCCGCCGCTGCCGCAACCAAATGTTCATTAATAATATCTGCTGTTTCCTTGTGTTCTGTAATAAGTGGCTGTGTTTTTAATATTTCCAAAAGGGCAATTAGCCTTGGTGTAAAATGCCCGGCAGCAGCAGATACCCGGGTTTGTAAAAGTTCGTTCTTTTCTATAACCGGTTCATCCTTCATCATAGCAATTATATGCCTGATAAATTTTTCGCCATTTATTTTATCAATAAGAAATTCTTGTTGTAGTTTTTCAATCCACTCGTATGACCCGTTGTTTAATTTTTCTCTTTGTATGCCTATATTAAATTTGAGTAATTCCAATGCATCGGCAATGTCGGTAAAGGAAAAAATCTCTTCCAATAATTGTTGTGTGTATACTTGCCTTGCTCCTGCAAACCTATCTGCAAGCGAGCCTTTGTGTGTAAGAGAGCTTTGTCCTTTTACAACATTATCATTACTATAAATTGCCGAAGATGGGATTCTGGACAACAACACAATACCACTCAAACTTGTGCAGCGGCTCAGTGCAACATATACTTGTCCGCTACTAAAAGCAGCGCCAGCATCTATCATTACTTTCTCAAATGTAAGCCCTTGGCTTTTGTGTATTGTTATTGCCCAAGCAAGTCGCAATGGGTATTGTGTAAATAAGCCTACGGTTTCTTGGGTAAGTTTTCCGTCTGCACGGTTTAGGCTGTATTTGCTATTTTCCCATGTTTCTTTGTACACTTCAATTTCTATCCCATCACAATCCACCACAATTTTGTTTTGGTCCAATTTACTTACCACACCAATCTTTCCATTAAAATATTTTTTTTCTACCACGTCATTTTTTACAAACATAACCTGTGCGCCTTGCTTAAGCATAAGCGAGGGGTCTGCTGGGTACATGCTTTCAGGAAAATCATTTTCTACCTCTGCCTTATAAATATAATGTGGGGTAAGCAGCTTTTGTATTTCGCTGTTATTGATGAGCTCTGCTTGTTTGTTGTGCGATGTAAGTGTAATAAATTTTTCATCGTACCCTGGCCTAAAATCTGGAATAAACCGCTCGTGTAAATTTTCAAAATCTTCGGTAGTCATGTTGTTCGTGCGAACACTATTTAATAAATCCACAAAGGATTGTTCCTTTTGCCTGTAAATCTTATTAAGCTCTATCAACACTGGTTGTTGTTCTTTAACCGCCATACTATCAAAAAAAAATGGCGATGCATAATATTCTTGCAATATGTTCCACTCATGGTTTTGTGCAACTGGTGGTAGTTGGTGTAGATCGCCAATACACAACAATTGTACCCCGCCAAATGGCAAATGGTAATTTCTACGTACGCTTCTCAAAATAGTATCAATAGCATCCATCACATCGCAACGCACCATACTTATCTCATCTATAACCAACACTTCCATTTTGCGAAGCAATTGCAAACGCTGGTTGTTGTATTTTAATTTTTTTAATAACTCTTCTCGGTTATTAGCTGTAGGTAAAAAAGGATGAAACGGCAGTTGAAATAAACTATGCAATGTAACGCCAGCAGCATTTATAGCTGCTACACCTGTAGGCGCTGCTACCACCATATTTTTAGTACAATTCTCTTTAAGGTATTTAAGAAAAGTTGTTTTACCCGTACCCGCTTTTCCCGTAAGAAAAATATTCTCGCCAGTTTCTGTTACAAATCTATAGGCCAATTCAAAAACCTCGTTGCGTTCAATCGTAATTGTTGCCATGTATTATAAATTTTTTGCTGTTTGTTCAATACGCTACAGCAATATTTATTTTAAAAATATAAAAATACCGATTCCTTTTTTTAGGAGCAGAAACATTTTTGCTATGCTTATCATTTGTTCCCTGCTATACGCTGCAATCTTTTTGCTCAAAGGCAGCAAAAAGTATTTTCGCTTCTAT
>JANMGS010000828.1:0-13369 GCA_031374745.1 Ferruginibacter sp.
GGAACAAACCAAACATTAACAATAACAAACCCCGATTTGCAAAGTGTAAACGCAAACTACGCTTTACCAAATGGCTGCGCTCTAGTACCCATAAACCTTATCAGTTTTACTGGCAAAGAAGCAGACAAAAGAGTTCAACTAGATTGGGTAACCGAAAATGAAATAAACAGTGATTATATAGTTGTAGAAAAAAGCACCGATAAATTTACATTCAATGAAATAACAAGAATGAGTTCTATAGGTGTAAATGGTGGAAATTATCAGCACTTTGATAACAACCCTGCAGATATTAATTATTACAGATTGAAGCAGGTAGACCTAAGTGGCGCATTCAAGTATTCAAATATTGTAACAGTAAGGTTCAATGAAAAGCTTGGCTTTTCTTTATATCCAAACCCTGCAAGCTCATCGCTTACGGTAGAGTATGCAGCTAGTTTCAAAAATGGCATAATCAATTTAATTGATGCTACTGGTAAAAGAGTGTTATCTAAAAAAATCCTTGAAACAAATAAAACAATCTTGGATATTTCTGTGATTCCATCGGGTATATACGTTGTGGAAATAACGAATGACAAAGGCTTAAAATTTCAGGAGAAATTAATAGTAGAAAAAAAGTAACGTTTTTTTTCTACGGCAATAAAAAAGAAGGATTCCACTGAAAGGAATCCTTCTTTTTTTTGATGAATAAGCTAAGACAAAATTTTATCTATACATTTTTTTAAACTGTCTTTCCAATTTGGAATTACAATCCCATAAGTTGTTTGTATCTTCTCTGTATCCAATACAGAATATTTGGGCCTTGCAGCAGGTGTTGGAAATTGCAAAGTGGTAATTGGGTTCACTACGCATTTTGAATGGATAAGTTGTGCAATTTCTTTGGCAAAATCATACCAAGATATTTTACCTTGATTGGAATAGTGATAAATACCAGCAACAAATTTATTGGTAGAAATAATTTGAACAATTGCAACTGCAAGATCTGCAGCGTAAGTAGGGCCACCAAATTGATCATTTACTACAGCAATACTTTCTCTTTCATTCATCAGACGTATCATGGTTTTTACAAAATTATTTCCAAATTGGCTGTATACCCAAGCTGTACGAATGATGATGCTGTTTTCGTTTTCTTTTAACGCTAATAGCTCCCCTTCGAGTTTTGTTTGTCCATAAAAATTAACAGGGTTGGTTTTGTCTGTTGTTTTATAAGGGCTGCTACTCGTACCATCAAAAACATAATCGGTAGAGATATGAATAAATTGAATATTATATTTTTTGCAAGCTTTGGCTAAATATCCAACGGCTTTTGCATTTACTGTTGTTGCAAGTTCGTTTTCTTGTTCTGCTTTATCAACTGCGGTAAAAGCAGCACAATTTACACAAACATCTATTGTATGTTTCAAAAAAAAATCGTCAATTGATTGTTCCTCTGAAATGGAAAGAGCTTCTTTGCTTGCAAATAAAAAATTATACGGTGTTTGCCCTGTAGCTATTTCTTGAAACTCCTGCCCTAGTTGCCCTTGGGATCCAGTAATAAGAATAGTTTTTGTATTAGTTGACTGATTTTGCACTAAAATTCGAAATTATTATTACAAAATTCGAAAGTAGGTAGTACCAAGTCTTTTTCAGAAACTATTTCTTTACCTTCTTCAATTTTCCAATCGATGTTGAGGTATTTATCATTAAACAATAACCCAGCCTCAGAGGCTTTATTATAAAATGAATCACATTTATAAAAAACTTCGGCGTTAGGGCTTAGTACAGAATAGCCATGTGCAAATCCTTTGGGAACTAGTAACTGTAATTTATTTTCTGCAGATAGTTCAATAGAAAAGGATTTTCCATAAGTGGGTGAGCCTTTTCTCATATCTACTACAACATCTAAAATATTTCCGCTAATAGCCCTTATAAATTTTGTTTGAGCATACGGCGCCAATTGATAATGCAAACCACGAATTACCCCATACTCAGAGCTAGCTTGGTTGTCTTGAACAAATGTAATATCTACCCCTTCTGCACTGCAGGTATTGGCATTGTAACTTTCAAAAAAATATCCACGACTGTCCGTAAATACTTTTGGTTCAAAGATTAATAAGCCAAGAAAATCAGTTTTAATAAAAGGCATAGCTAATTAATTATGAATTCTTATAAAGATTTTTAAAAAACGATATTGTTTCCAACAGTCCATCTTCAAATCTTTTTGTAGGAGAGTAGCCCAATAAATTTTTTGCTAATGAGATATCTGCCAATGAATTTCTAATATCGCCATCTCTTGGCGCTCTATATGTAGCTTGCCAATCGCTTTCAATATTTTTTTTGCAAATATTATATAAATAGTTTACACTAAAATTTTCTCCTACAGCTACGTTATAAACTTTGTTTAATGCTTTTGCATTTTGAGTAAGCATTCCTTTTACATTTATTTGGACAGCGTTGTCCACAAAAGTAAAATCCCTTGTTTGCTCTCCATCGCCATTTATATAAACAGGTGTTTGATTCATTATGCCTTTTACAAACAATGGAATTACGGCAGCATAAGCACCATCTGGATCTTGCCTTGGGCCAAAAATATTAAAATACCTAAACCCCATTATTTTGAGCCCATATACATCTGCAAAAACTTGGGCATACAATTCATTTGTTTTTTTCGTAGCAGCGTAAGGCGACAAACAATTACCTATTTTAGATTCTACTTTTGGTAAAGTTTGTTCATCCCCATACACAGAGGAAGAGGATGCGTACACAAATTGCTTTACAGCATTATCTACAGCCGCTTTAAGCATGTTTACAAATCCACCAACATTTACCTCATTAAAATAAACAGGTTCTTTTATAGAGCGGGGTACTGATCCTAAAGCAGCTTGATGACTTATATAGTCAATTCCCTCACAGGCCTTTTGGCAATCATCCATATTTCTGATATCGCCATGCATAAATTCAAATGCAGGGTATTTTTTTAAAACATCCAAATTACTTTCAAAACCATTAACCATATTATCGAGCACCCTTACTTTTGCAGCACCATGGTTTAAAAGATATTCTGCCAAATGGCCACCAATAAAACCAGCACCGCCAGTTATTAGAAACGTTTTATCCGCTAAACTTCCTTCATGAAATACTTCCATTATTTTTATAAGCTTTTATACGTTCTATTTTTAATTTCATTTCTATATGTTCCTTTCAAATCGCAAATAAGTGCATCTTTTTTTGTAATAGATACAAAATAGGCATCATCCAAATCCTTGTATGCAGCATGTGGTACTGTTACTATTACAGCATCGTACGTTTTTCCTATATTCTCAGTTAAACCAAAACCGTATTCATGCTGTAGTTCTTCGCTACTTGCATGCGGATCTGTAATATCGACATTGAGTGAAAATGATTTTAATTCTTTTACAACATCTGCTACTTTGCTATTACGTATATCGCTTACATTTTCTTTAAAAGTAGCACCCATTACGAGTATGTTGGCATCTTTAATATTTTCGTTGTACTGAATGACATGTTGTAAAACTTTTTTTGCAACATAACTTGCCATACCATCATTTATATTTCTGCCCGCCAATATTACTTGGCTATCGTAACCCAGTTCTTTGGATTTATAAGTAAGATAATAAGGATCTACCCCAATACAATGTCCGCCTACAAGCCCTGGTTGAAAACGCAAGAAATTCCATTTTGTGCCAGCGGCTTCTAACACTTCAAAAGTATTTATGTTCATTCTGTCGAAAATAATAGAGAGCTCATTCATCAAAGCAATATTTAAATCCCTCTGTGTATTTTCGATAATTTTTGCAGCTTCTGCCACTTTTATGGAAGAAGCCTTGTGTACACCTGCTTTTACAACTAATTCATATACTTTGGCAATGGTTTCTAAACTTTCTTCACAACAACCGCTTACTACTTTTACAATGCTGGTTATAGTATGTTCTTTATCTCCAGGATTAATTCGCTCTGGTGAATACCCGATTTTATAATCGCTGTTCATTTGTAATCCGGATATTTTCTCAATTACCGGTACACAATCCTCTTCTGTACAACCAGGATATACGGTGCTTTCATAAACTACATAATCCCCCTTTTTAATGACTTTCCCTATCGTTTCGCTTGCCTTTAGTACAGGAGTAAGATCTGGCACATTGTGTTCATCTACTGGTGTAGGAACTGCTACAATGAAAAAAGTTGCTTCCTTTAAAATCTCCAAATCATTTGTAAATTCAATATCACAACCTTCAAATGCAGCTGAATCCAGCTCTTTACTTGGATCAATTTTATTTTGCATCATTTTTACCCTATCTGCATTAATATCAAATCCGATAACTTTTATTTGTTTTGCAAATTCCAATGCAATGGGTAACCCCACGTAACCCAATCCGATTACTGCTAATTTATTTTCCTTTTTAATTAATTCCTTATACATAATTGCTATTTTCTTCTATGATATTAATTTGAATTTTTTGTAAATTCTTTGGGTAATTTATTCAATTCGTCTTTGGGCAGGTTTTTAAAATATTCATACGTTATTTTTAATCCTTCTGCCCTACTTATTTTTGGTTCCCAGCCCAGCAGTTCTTTGGCTTTTGTAATATCTGGCTGCCTTTGTTTGGGGTCGTCTACTGGTAAAGGCTTAAATACTATCTTTTGAGTAGTACCGGTAAGTTTAATTATTTCTTCCGCAAAATTTAATAAAGAAAGCTCATCAGCGTTTCCAATATTTACAGGCAATACATAATCACTCATTAAAAGTTTATATATGCCTTCTATCAAATCATCAACATAACAAAAACTTCTTGTTTGACTTCCATCACCAAATACGGTAAGGTCTTCCCCTCTAAGTGCTTGTCCAATAAATGCTGGTAATGCACGACCATCATTTAGCCTCATTCGCGGACCATAAGTATTAAATATTCTTACAATTCTAGTATCTAAATTATGAAATGTATGATAAGCCATCGTAATAGCTTCTTGAAAGCGTTTTGCCTCATCGTATACCCCTCTTGGTCCTACAGGGTTTACATTACCCCAATATTCTTCATTTTGTGGGTGCACTTGGGGATCTCCATATACTTCGCTGGTACTAGCCACCAGAATTCTAGCATTTTTTGCCTTGGCTAATCCCAAGCAATTGTGCGTTCCAAGCGATCCTACTTTTAAAGTTTGTATGGGTATTTTTAAATAATCTATCGGACTTGCAGGCGAAGCGAAATGAAGTATATAATCTAAGTTTCCTGTTATGTGAATGAATTTAGACACATCGCTATGAGAAAATTCAAAATTTTGTAGTTTAAATAAATGCTCAATATTTTTCAGGTCTCCAGTAATAAGATTATCCATACCAATTACATGATAATCTTCTTTTATAAATCTGTCACACAAATGAGAGCCTAAGAAACCAGCTGCACCTGTAATAAGTATTTTTTTTTGCAAGAGTATTTTATTTAAGTTTGTTTAATACCTTTTCTACCAACACTCTCGTAATGAAAACCAAGTGTTTTCATTTGATCAGGATCAAAAAGATTTCTACCATCAAAAATAGCTTTCGATTTTAATGAAGCACCAATTCTTTCAAAATCGGGTGTTCTAAATTCATTCCATTCTGTTGCTATTATTAATGCATCGGCACCCTTCAATGTTTCATATTGATTTTCTAAAAACAGTATCCTGTCTTCATATACCAACCTAGCATTTGCCATAGCTTCCGGATCAAATACGGCAATGGTAGCTCCGCATGAAAGTAATGAATCTATCATATAAAAAGCGGGAGCTTCTCTTACATCATCTGTATTTGGTTTAAATGCCAATCCCCAAAAAGCAAAATGCCTACCCTTTAAATCATCTCCAAACAATAATTTTATTTTAGGAATTAAATGCAATTTTTGAAGTTCATTCACTGCCATTACTGCACTCAATATTTTGAAATCGTATTGCGTATCTTTAGCGCTTTTTGCTAAAGCTTTCACATCTTTTGGAAAACAACTTCCTCCATAACCAATTCCAGGAAAAAGAAATCTTCTACCAATTCTATCATCGCTACCTATTCCTTTCCTTACCATATCCACATCTGCGCCAAGTCGTTCACATAATTGCGCAATTTCATTCATAAAGCTAATCTTTGTGGCTAGAAATGCATTGGAAGCATATTTTGTAAGTTCTGCACTTTTCTCATCCATATAAATTACTGGATTACCTTGCCTTACAAAAGGTGCATATAAATCCTTCATTATTTTTATTGCTCTTTCAGATGTTGTTCCAATTACAACCCTATTGGGTCTCATAAAATCTTCAACAGCTACACCCTCTCTCAAAAATTCGGGGTTACTTACTACATCAAATGAATTTTCTATACCAATGTTGCCAGCGCCTAATATGGCATTCTTTACTTTTTCTGCAGTACCAACTGGCACGGTACTTTTATCTATAATAACTTTATACGAATCTGGTTTCAACAGTTTTCCAATATCGTTTGCTACCTCAAGTATATATTTCAAATCTGCCTCACCATTTTTACCTGGCGGCGTTGGAAGTGCCAAAAAAACAATTTCAGCTTCAAGTATAGCTTCGCTTAAGCTTTCTGTAAACTTTAGTCTTCCTTCTTTTTGATTTCTTTTAAAAAGTTTTTCCAAGCCTGGTTCGTATATGGTTATAATTCCAGAAGAAAGCTTTTCGATTTTTGACTTATCAATATCTACGCAGATGACAGTATTACCCGTTTCTGCAAAACAAGTTCCAGTTACCAATCCAACATATCCTGTTCCTACTACAGCTATTTTCATACAGTTGGTTAATTATCTATTTACAAAAGAAAGTACATTATCTACAATAAAAGACTGTTGTTCTTCATCTAATTCCGTATGCATTGGTAAAGAAATCACCCTCTCTGTTAGCCAATCAGTTTCTGGTAAATTGTATTCACTACCCCCAAAGGCATCAAACATTTTTTGTTTGTGAGCTGGTACTGGGTAATATATCATCGATGGTACGCCCTGTTCTGCAAGGTATTTATTTAAAGCATCTCTATCTACCCCATTTAAAGTTAATGTGTACTGATGAAAAACGTGCTCATTATTTGATGCTCTAAAAGGCGTTGTGATTTTTTCATTTCCAGCAAATGCAGCATCATAATAATCTGCAGCTTTGCGGCGGGCTGCAATATACTCATCCAATTTTTTTAACTTAATATCCAATATGGCAGCTTGCATGGCATCCAATCTCGAATTACATCCTACTACATCATGGTAATATTGTCTGCTTTGCCCGTGAGACGCAATCATTTTTAGTTGTTCTGCCAATGCATCATCGTTTGTAAAGATGGCACCACCATCACCAAAACCGCCGAGGTTTTTTGAAGGGTAGAAAGAGGTACAGCCAATGTGCCCTATGCTACCCGTTTTCTTTTTTGTACCATCACTAAATATAAAATCATTACCTATTCCTTGCGCATTGTCTTCTATAACAAATAATTGATGCTTTTGGGCAATATTCATAATAGCTTCCATATCTGCCGCATGCCCATATAAATGAACAGGTACTATTGCCTTAGTTTTAGGTGTAATGGCTTTTTCAATGGCTGTAATATCTATGCAGAAAGTTTGTTTATCTACCTCAACAAAAATCGGTTTTATGCCCAATAAGGCGGCAACTTCTACTGTAGCAATATAAGTAAAAGAAGGGGTTATTATTTCATCCCCCGCTTTTAAACCAAGTGCCATCATGGCTATTTGCAAAGCATCTGTACCATTTGCACACGGTATTACATGCTTACTATTGTGGTATTGGGCTAGGTTGCTGGCAAAATCCGAAACTACTGGACCTCCTATAAAACGGGAAGATTCCATAACAGCTATTACAGCAGCATCTACTTGCTCTTTTATTTTTAGATACTGTGTTTTAGTATCTACCATTTGAATTTGCCTCATTGTATTTTTTTTGGCTGCAAAGATACAAATTTGAATCGCTGAAATTACGGTTAATTAATAATTAGTTATACAACAGTTTTGCCTTTAAATTTGCCTCAAACTTATACTATTGGCACTTTTTTTATATAATATTTTTATTAGGGTTTACGTTTTAGGGATAAGGATAGCTTCTATAAAAAGCAATAAGGCTGCATTATGGCTAAGCGGCAGAAAAAATATATTCAACGAATTACAAAATTGGAGAAAGCAAATAACGGGCAATGAAAAACTTATTTGGTTTCATTGTGCCAGCCTCGGCGAATTTGAGCAAGCCAGACCAATCATAGAAAGTATAAAAGAGCAATATCCTGCATACAAAATATTACTTACCTTTTTTTCTCCCAGCGGATATGAAATTAGAAAAAATTACGATAAGGTAGATGCTGTTTTTTATTTGCCAATGGATAATAAAAGAAACGCAATTAGATTTATTAATATAGCAAACCCTACTTTGGTTATTTGGGTTAAATATGAGTATTGGTATTATTTTTTAACCACGTTAAGGCAAAGAAATATTCCTGTCTTGCTGGTGTCTGCCATTTTTAGGGAAAGCCAACCTTTTTTTAAATGGTATGGTAGCTTGTGGAAAAAAATATTACATAGTTTTTCTCATGTATTTGTTCAAAATGAACATTCCATAGAGCTGTTAAAACTGATTAAGCTAGATTCTAACAGCACATTATCTGGAGATACAAGATTTGATAGGGTTATAACCATTGCAGAAAAAGGCAATCAATTGCCAGCATCTTTGTTTAACTTTTGTGAAGGAAATAAAATAATTGTTGCCGGTAGTACTTGGGAAGAAGATGAAGAGGAAATTGTACATTATACCAAAATACACAAGGATATTAAATTAATTATTGCTCCACACGAAATAGATGAAGAGCGTATTGTAGAGATGAGAAAGCTTTTTAAGGATGCCATTTTATATTCTGATTTTATTGTAAATAACAAGGATGCTCAAATAATAATTATTGATAATATAGGTTTATTATCTACGCTTTATCAGCTTGCTGATGTTGTTTACATTGGTGGTGGATTTAATCATAGTGGCATTCACAACATTTTAGAAGCAGCAGTTTATGGTAAACCAATCATTTTTGGACCTGTTTATGAAAAGTTTTCGGAAGCCTTGGATTTGGTAAACAAGGGTGCCGCTTTCTCCATAGAAAATGCAGTAGAGCTAGAATGCTTACTGGATAAGCTTTTTAATGATGAAAATCTTCGGGCCGAGGCTTCCAAAATAAGCAAAAGCTATGTGTATAAAAAACGAGGAGCTACAAAAATTATTCTGGAATATTTTCAAGAAAAACGTCTTCTTATCAATTGATCAAACTGTTTTACTGTTTCGTATTTATCATCCCAACCGAGTTTTAATTTCAATTCTCTTCTTATCCAAAACTCAGCCTCCGGATAAATATCAAATGCATTAATGGTCTTTATGCTTCGTTCATACATGGCTTCATCGCCTCTAAACAATTCATTTAAATAAAGAAAACGGTCATTAATGCCGATGGCTTTTTTAAGGTCTTTTACTGGTACATCTTGCAACGTATCACTTACCTCATTATGCGTATTTCTCAATACATCATTTATAGAAGCGGCATTGTTCACTGGCAATACTTCATGTATTTCTTTTACCGGAGCATTCTCAATCGGACTATTTGATTGCCTATGCCTATTTGCAAATGTGGGAATGTCTTCTAAGCTTTCGAAGGAAATAGAAGGCCTGTTTTGGTAAGCAAGGCTATTTATTTCTTCCACGTTTTTTTTAATTTCTTCCAGCTCTGCTTCCACTTCTGCTTCGTCTATTTGAAGTATTTCTACAATTTTTTCTTCTTCATTCGCTATTTGACCTGCTACTTCCTCTTTATCATCTACTAACTTTTTAGAAATATGAACGGCAGCCGCCAATTCATCATTAACAGAAGCTGGAGTAATACTTTTCAAATGAAGCAATTCGGACTCCAACATTTTTACAGTACTAAGCAATTCATTAATAGGTGCTTTTTTTTGCAATTTATCTGCCAATAAATTACAAAGTGTTTCTACTCGTTCCATATCGTTGGCTTTATTTTTTATTCAAAGGATAATAGTACGATTTTTGTTTTGCCTTTCGGTTTTTATCATCAATCTTTGCAAACTTGCAATAAAATTACGGAACACAATCATAAAATGTAAAAAATGTTCATAGAACCAAATTTAAGGGGAGATAAAAAAGGCTGGATAGAGGTTATTTGTGGCAGCATGTTTAGTGGAAAAACAGAAGAACTTATACGCAGATTAAAACGAGTTAAAATTGCTAATCTTAAAGTAGAGATATTTAAGCCTGCACTAGATACCCGCTACGATGAAGTAAAAATAGTAAGCCACGATACCAATTCTATCCACAGCACCCCAGTAGAAAATGCACATAGCATTTTACTAATGGCACAAGATGTAGATGTAGTAGGCATAGATGAAGCACAATTTTTTGACGAAGAAATAGCATACGTTTGCGAACAACTTTCCCTTAGAGGAATAAGGGTAATTATAGCCGGCCTAGATATGGATTATCAGGGTAAACCTTTTGGCCAAATGCCCAACTTGCTTGCAATTGCAGATTATATTACAAAACTTCATGCCATATGTATGAAATGTGGAGGAATGGCAAGTATATCTTATCGCAAGATTGCTACCGGTGGACAAGTTTTGCTGGGCGAAAAGGATATTTATGAACCAAGGTGTAGAGAATGTGCTCAAGAAAAATAGGATAATTGCTTATAACTAATAACACTATTATTTTCAACTGTGACTAAACGAATATTTGCCCTACTAAGAAAAGATATTATGCTGGAGCTTCGCCGCCAGCATACTTTTTATGGTATTCTGCTTTATATAGCTTCTACTGTATTCGTATTGTCTTTATCATTACCTGATGATCCAGATGCCAGCACTTGGAATAGTCTTTTTTGGGTTATCCAATTATTTGTTTGTGTAAATACCGTAGCCAAAAGTTTTTTAGCAGAAAGTAAAGGTTTGATGTTGTATTATTATTCCATCACTTCTCCAGTTGAATTTATTATTGCCAAACTATTATTCAATATTGTACTGATGCTTATAATGAGTAGTATCAGTTTGATATTGTTCTTTGCTTTTCTTACGAATCCGGTTACCGATTCTTTAAAGTTTTTTGGAATAGTTTTATTAGGAGGCACTAGTATTAGTCTTACCTTTTCTCTTATGAGCGCTATTGCAGCCAAAGCGCAACAAAACGCTGCACTTATTGCTATACTTGGTTTTCCTGTTATTTTACCCCAGTTGTTACTCCTAATGAAATTAAGTAAATCCGGCTTTGCGGAAGTATTTAAAGATGGAGCAGTATTGCAGCTTACTGGGCTTATAGTAGGTTTGGATATTCTTGTGTTTGCTTTGGCCGTTATTCTATTTCCCTACTTATGGAAAGATTAGAATGATCTTAGTTTTCAAATATGATTTTGCAGTGCTCAAGTTAAAGCATTGGGTTTTGGTTGTTCGGTCTCCTACCCTATTCCCTGAGAGCCAGCACGCATTTGTTCATCTACTGAGTAAATAGATGGCAGTATGCATATCAGTTCCTTTCCTGCTTACAAATGCCAGCCACCCCCTTTCCTCTCCTGTATTTCCTTGCTGGTTGGCAATAATTAAAAAGTGTTAAATCGGGTTTTATAAACAATACAAAAAGTAAAAAACAAAAAAACCTCCCGCAGTAAAACGGGAGGTTATATTTTAAACAATTAAGAGATTATTCTCCCTGTGCTTCTTGTGTAGCTTTGCTAGCAGCACCAGCTTCATCACTTGTTAGTTTAGCTTTTAAATCAGCCAACGCACCTAAGTCACCAAGCGTTGTTTTCTCTACTTTGCTTTGAATAGCTTTTACAGCTTTCTTAGTAGATTCAACTTCTGCTTTTTTCTCTTTAATCTCTACTTGTCTTTCTTCTTCTTTTTCTATTTCCCATAATCTTGTATGACTAAGAACAATGCGTTTGTCATTGCGATCAAATTCAATTACAACAAATTTTGCAATCTCATCTTGCGCAATAGCTTTTTCATCTTCTTTCATCAAATGGCGAGTAGGAACATACCCTTCAAGACCATAAGGAAGTTGAACAACTGCGCCCTTTTCGTCTTTCTTAACAACGGTACCTTCGTGTAAAGAACCTACAGCAAAAGTATCTTCAAGACTATTCCAAGGATCTTCTTCTATTTGTTTGTGTCCAAGTTGTAGTTTACGGCCTTCTTTATCGATGCTCATAATCATAACTTCTATTTCATTTCCAACCTTGGTGTACTCATTAGGATTATTGAAACGCTTTAACCAGCTTAAATCACTAATGTGTATCATTCCACCAATACCAGTAGAAAGTTCAACAAATACACCATAAGGGGTAATATTCTTCACCGTTCCCATGTGCTTGCTAGCTTCAGGGAATTGATTTTCTATAGTACTCCACGGATCTTCTGTTAATTGCTTAATAGAAAGACTCATTTTGCGTGTATCCTTGTCTAATGTAACCACTTTAGCTTCGTACTCGTCTCCTAATTTGAAGAATTCTTTGGCGTTTATTGGATTATTAGCCCAAGTAATTTCACTTACGTGTACAAGACCTTCCACACCTGGCATAATTTCTAAGAAAGCACCGTAGTCTTCAATATTTACAACTTTACCTTTTACAGATTCACCTTCTTTAAAGGTTTCTGCCAATGTATCCCATGGGTGAGGAGTCAATTGTTTCAATCCAAGACTGATACGTTTTTTGTCATCATCAAAATCAAGAACAACTACATTTAATTTTTGATCCATCTTCAATACTTCTGTAGGATGGTTTATGCGGCCCCAAGAAATATCCGTGATGTACAACAAACCATCTAATCCACCAAGATCAAGGAATGCTCCAAAATCAGTAATGTTTTTAATTGTTCCTTCCAATACCTGGCCTTTCTCTAATTTGCCAATAATTTCAGCTCTTTGAGCTTCAATATCACTTTCAATAAGTGCTTTGTGAGATACAACTGCGTTCTTAATGGTTTCGTTTATCTTAACCACTTTAAACTCCATTGTTTTACCTACAAATTGATCGTAATCAGTTACCGGCTTCACATCTATTTGAGATCCTGGCAAGAATGTTTCCATTCCAAAAACATCAACGATAAGACCGCCCTTGGTTTTGCTTGTTACAAGACCTGTTACGATTTCACCTGTTTTATTTACTTCCATAATACGCTCCCAAGCACGTGTAATACGTGCAGATTTGCGGCTAAGGTGTAAATTACCTTCTCTATCTTCTTTTTCTACAACCATTACTTCTATTACATCACCTACTTTTACTCCACCCGGAATATCTCTAAATTCATTTAAAGAAATAAGTCCGTCACTTTTAAAGCCGATGTTAACAACT
>JANMGS010000888.1:0-3370 GCA_031374745.1 Ferruginibacter sp.
CTACAAAATTGAAAAGAATGGCAAAAAAGTATAAGCATATTAGCATCGTTGCTTCCCCATCAGAAATAAATATGCAATTACTTATACAAAATGCACAAATAAATATTTTACCTTCTTTTAATGATACTGGTGTAAAACTAAAACTCCTTAATGCTTTGTACAATGGGCGGCATTGCTTGGTAAACCTTGCTGGCGTAGCTGGTTCGGGGCTAAACGAACTTTGCCATATTGCAGAAACCCCTACTGATTTTATACAAAATATTACACAACTCTTTGATGAGCCTTTTTCGCAAAAAGAAATGCAGCACCGAAGTACTGCACTAAAATTATTGTATGACAACGAAAAAAATGCTCGTTTTATTTATGAAGTGATACAGTAGCGTTGTCCCAAATTTTACCCGCTTCTGTTTTAATAGTACGAGCGGGGTATTTTTCTATAACTACATAATCGTGTGTAGCCATCACCACCGTAGTACCAAAATCTCTGGAAATATGAAACAATAATTTCATGATCTCATCGCTCGTTTCGGGATCTAAATTACCTGTAGGCTCATCGGCCAAAATAAGCTTTGGAGAATTTAACAAGGCCCTGGCTATATCAATTCTTTGCTGCTCACCACCACTCAATTCAAAGGGCATTTTAAACCCTTTGGTAGATAGGTTTACTTTATTTAACACATCGGCGATCTTTTCATCCATTAGTTTTTCATCTTTCCAACCTGTAGCCCGCAACACAAATTTTAAGTTTTCTGTTACATTTCTATCGGTAAGCAATTGGAAATCCTGGAAAACAACTCCTAAATTTCTACGCAAATATGGAATGGTTTTCCATGTGAGCTCCCGCAGGTTATGGCCTACAACCCATCCTTGCCCTTCTCTAAGCAATAAATCGCCGTACAAGGTTTTTAGCAAACTACTTTTACCCGTACCCGTTTTCCCTACTAAATACACAAATTCACCCTTATCTATTGAAACATTTACATCGCTTAAGATGAGTGTTTCGCTTTGGTAAATATTTACATTGCGGAGTTCTATAATTGATTGAGACATGTTTATATTTTTAAAAGCCCCCTAAATCCCCCGAAGGGCAATGTCATTAAGTTAAGAAACGAAATGTCAGGTTGAGCCTGCCTGTCGGTAGACAAGCCTGCCTTTGTCGGCAGACAAGCCTGCCTGTCGGCAGACAGGCTTGTCGAAACCAATTTATATATCGTTCCTCTATAGCACCGACTTCAACAAGCTGCTAATGACAACCTAAACTTAATGACCTTGCCCGAAGAGGGACTTTCGAACGCTGTGATTATTTAAATTTCTTTTTAATTTTTAATATTAGTATTATGATGATCAAAGCAAATATAAATAATTGCATGGCTGTGTAAAATTTATTTTGAATTAGCCTTGTTAAAAATGTGGATAACTATATTTATAGTTTTAAAACTAATTTTATAGTTTTACGGTATCAACTCATCAACATGATAAAACAACTCACCAAAGCCGAAGAACAAATAATGCAGATTTTGTGGAAACTAGACAAAGCATTTTTGAGAGAAATAATAGATGCATTGCCCGAGCCAAAGCCACACAATAATACGGTAGCTACGGTAATAAAAATACTGACCGAAAAGGAGTTTATTGGGGTTTCGGTTTTTGGGCGTACGCACCAATACCATCCACTGGTAAGTAAAGAAGCTTATAGCAAGGCTACCATGAAAACATTTGTAAAAGGATATTTTGAAGGCAACTTTAGCAATGCCGTTTCTTTTATGGTAAAAGAGAACAATCTTAGCATTAGCGATTTAGAAATGCTTTTAAAGGAATTGAAGAAGAAATAATATTTCTCTGAAGTTTTGAAAAATTGTTTACTGAAAAACGTTCCATTTATACAACCAAAAATCAAATAGCATGCTACCATTTGCCTATTATCTTTTAAAAATAACCATTTGTTCGGCCGTGCTGTTCCTGTATTATTGGTTTATGCTCCGCAATAAAGTATTTCATAGTTACAACAGATTTTACTTGCTAGCCATTGTGGCTATTTCTATCATACTTCCACTATGCAGTATTAATATTTTCCATACCAGCGAAGCGCCCAAAGCATCTGTGATAAAAATGCTTAGTGTTGTAACGGAAAGTGATGATTATATGGATGATGTAATTATACAAGCAAATCAAACTCCGCAATTTACTATAATGAGCATTTTACCATTTATATATGCACTCATCAGTATTGTATTTTTATTGTTACTGTTGCAAATGCTCTTTGGTATTTTTCGCTTGCTGCAAACAAACGATGTACAAAAAATAGAAAATATTAAGTTTGTAAATACCCACGCAGCCAAGGGAACGCCTTTCTCCTTTTTTCAAACCATTTTTTGGAACAAACAAATAGACCTACACAGCCCTGCAGGTACTCGCATATTCAAACACGAGCTTGCACATATACAGGAGCGCCATAGCTACGACAAAATATTTTTGAATATTGTATTGATATTATTTTGGGCAAACCCTATCTACTGGATTATACGAAAAGAACTAAGTATGATACACGAATTTTTAGCCGATAAGATAGCGGTAGAAGACGGCGATACCACTGCCTTTGCGGCCATGATACTTGCCACTACTTACCCTAATCATACCTTGGGTATTACCAATAATTTTTTCTATTCACCTATAAAAAGACGACTTATGATGCTTACGAAAAACCAACACCCAAAAATTAATTACCTGAGCAGGTTGCTGGTATTACCGCTTGCTGTTATTGTATTTGCAGCATTTACAATAAAAGCGAGAGAATACAAAAAGGAACAAAATACAAATAATGGGTTGGTAAGCGCAAACAATAGTGTGCCTACTGATGAGGCTATAACCAATACAAATTTGAGCAACTTACCTAGCAATAACGCTACTGTTTATGCTCAACCAAATAATTCCAATAAACAAATAACGGTGGTAATAGATGCTGGGCATGGTGGGCAAGACCCTGGTGCAAAAAACGAAGACGGTATTGTAGAGAAAGATTTGACTTTACAATTGATTAAGAAAATTAAAGCACTCAATAAAAACGAAAATATCAACATAATTTTAACAAGGGAAACAGATATTTACAATACACCTCAAGAAAAAGTTTCATTTGCCAATGAACAAAAGCCAGACTTGTTTATTTCTGTCCATATAGATGGTGCAATGAAAAAAGATTGGAAAATTAAAGATGGATTAAATGTATATGTTCCCAATGATTCATTTCCCATTAGTGCAAAAAGTAAATTTTTAGCATCGGCTATTATTGGTGCATTTGAAAACAACTATGCATTGGATGTACTAAAAACTCCAAAACAAAGAAAAGTTGGAATTTATGTATTGAGCGCTGTGC
>JANMGS010000038.1:0-13220 GCA_031374745.1 Ferruginibacter sp.
TCAAATAAAAAGCTACTGTAAAATGCCTCAACCTCGTCTAAAATATTTTTATTTATTTCATCTTTTAAAATTTCCGATAGCCTGTTTTTTTGATATACATTTTCCTCTTGCATAAAGCACAACAAGCGTTTCCACGTTTCACTTTCGTATTGCAATTGTTTTAATTTAGACTCAAACATGCTACCCGTTTTTAAAGTACTGGTCTTATGTGATGCTATTTTGGGGTACATTTTTTAATGGTAAAGTTATTAGGCAGCTATACAGAAAGAAAGAATGAAAGTAAGTATGTAAGATGATTTTTATCAGTAGATTGGGTTATTCGGCATTTGCAAAAAGTATTTGGGCACTGCTTATCTGTTTGTAGATATTCCGCTCAGCCTTCAATTTGGTAAAATCATAATACAAAAAGTCGAATGCAGCCCATAGCAAAAACCAGCCTGCTGGTTCCAATAATATCCTCAAAAAATTGACAGCGAATGATTGTGAAAAATGAAAGCTGAACCATGTATTGAATAGCATGATAAAAAAGCCACTTATAAAAAGTAGTATCCCGTTTTTTAATTTAACTGCACACTTATTTTTATGAAATTCATACTGCTTAATAAAGTATGCTGAAAGCCCTTTCGCAATAATTATTTCTGAGGCTTCCGCTCTTTTACTTTTGGGGAGTAGCAAAATAATATTGCCGTCAAATTTTTCAGATATTTTTAATTCATTTCTCAGTTCATCTAAATAATCTTCAGATATCCTGCGTTTGTGATACTGCCTACTATCAAAATCAGAATATATATCGTCGTAGGAATCTAACCAAAGTTTTACATCTTGCATAATCAATCAGTTAAAATGAAATAGCCTCGACACATGATGTGGCGAGGCTTGTAAGCCCAGCTATAGCCGGCTTATTTAACAGCTATATGTTTAGCTGTGATTAGTTTTGCTGCTTCTTTTCTTGGCAAAGAAATCTTTAATACGCCGTCTTCATATTTTGCATCTATTTTATCTTTTTCAATTTCGTCTGGCAAAGTAAAACTTCTGCTAAATGATGAATAGTTATACTCCTTACGGGTATAGGTTTTTTCTTTTTCTTCCTTGTTTTCTTCTTTTTCGCTGCTAATGGTAAGCATGTTTCCTTCAACATCTATTTTAAAATCCTCTTTCTTTAAGCCGGGTGCTGCTATTGATACTTTGTACAAATCTTTGTCTTCTGTTACATTTACTGCTGGCACATTTGTAAACTTGTTCATTACTACATCATTATCGAACCATTCGCCCCAAGGCCTAAAAAAATCGTCAAATACTGTAGGAATTCCTCCATTAGTTCTGCTCAATGCTTTTGTTCCCATGATTTTGTATTTAAAGGTTAAGAATATTATTTACTATACAAAGGTAATTTGTGATAATACTATTTTCAAGAATTTTGGTCATTCTTGTTTGTGATTAATGTCATTTTTTTTCAAATAACTTTTAAGCTAATCTTAAGCATTTCTTAAGCAGATTGTTTTCTTCTTTTTTCAGCTTTGCATAAAAATGTATTATGATAACAGCAACACATTTTCATGCAATGATAATTCACTTTCCAATTGCTCTTTTAATAGTTGGCTTTCTTTCAGAAATTATATCTTTCATTGTGAGGAGTATTTTTTTTAGAAAAGTAGCTTTGTATTTACTAATCGTTGGTACAATTGGAACGATTGCAGCTTTTTTTTCAGGTAATGCTGCGGCAGATGGTATGGAGGAAGGGGTAATGGGTAAAGCCATAGCTTTGCATGAGCAAGCGGCAGTATTTAGTTTGTGGTTTACCATTGTAACAGCATTTGCTTACACGGCTATTTGGTTTTTTAAATACAATAAAACTTGGGCCAGAATGGCTTGTTTAATTTTATTTGCTGTGGCAATAACTGCCATTTTTAGAACCGGATATTTGGGAGGACAATTGGTATACAAGCATGGTGCTGGTGTTGAATTGGCATTGCCAAATTTTAACGAACCTTAAAAATGGTACATTTAGATAAAAAAAATATCGGTATGAGAATTTTTATAGCAGAAGATGAAAAATCAATAGCTGGATTTTTAAAACAAGGGTTAGAAGAAGAGGGCTTTGCAGTAGATGTTAGCTATAATGGCAAAGAAGCTTGCGATATTGTTATGGCCAACCTCGATGAGTATGATATTATTTTACTAGATTGGATGATGCCTGGATTTAATGGTATAGATATTTGTAGAAGCATCAGAAAAGAAAATAAATTGGTACCTATTATTTTTTTAACGGCAAAAGATACGGTGGATGATACTGTATTTGGTTTAGAAGCTGGCGCAAATGATTATATGAAAAAACCGTTTGCATTCGAAGAGTTATTGGCCCGCATAAAAGTATTGTTACGAAACAAAGAAGGCGCTCAAAATATTTTTGAATCGGGAAACATCGTGTTAAATATAGATGCACATACTGTAACCAAAAATGGAATATCAATTGAACTTACACAAAAAGAATTTGCCTTACTCGAATACTTGTTTCGTAATAAAGGTAAAGTGTGCAGGCGAACCCGCATCATCGAAAAAATATGGGATATTCATTTTGATAAAGATACATCTGTGATAGATGTTTTTATAAATGCATTAAGAAAAAAACTAGATGAAAAGGGAGAACAATCTTTTGTACAAACCATCCGTGGCGTTGGTTATCGGGTAAATGACTAAAAATGAAATTAAGTTTTAAAAACCGTATATCACTTTTTAATACACTTGCTGTTGCAATCATAATGGCAATCGTATTTGTAGCTATTTATGCGGTAGTTTATTATAGTTCTTATAGGCATCTGGACAATGATATCAGCATAGAAAAAGAGGAAGTTTTTAGTAATTTAGCTTGGAAGGGCGATGAAATTATCATGAATAAAATGCCCGAATGGGAAGAGGCTGAGCACAGGCAAATTGAAGTAAATCCCACTTTTATTCAAATTGTAGATTTGAATGGAGAAACTGTTTTTAAATCCAATAATTTACAAAATGGTCATTTTTTATTTAACCCAAATATAGATAAGATTAATTATTACAATACTACCATCAACGAACAAAGGATAAGGCAAGGCCAATTCCCAATTGTGAATGAAAATAAAAAAATAATTGGCCATTTAACCATCGGCGTATCTCAACAGGAATCTTTTTTTGTATTAAATAATTTGATGTTGGTGCTTTGTTTTACTTATCTCATCACATTGGGATTGTTGTATCTCATCATGTCGTACGTAGCCTCCAAAGCTATCAAGCCAGTAAGGCAACTGATAGGAGCCGCAGCAAACATAAGCGATGTGAATATCAATGAACGCTTGCCGTTGCCCGAAAATGAAGATGAAATACACCAACTGGCTACCACTATTAACGAGCTGTTGACCAGGTTGGAAAAGAGTATGCAACAGCAAAAGCAATTTACGGCAGATGCTTCGCACGAGATGCGCACACCACTTACAGCCATAAAGGGAACATTGGAAGTGCTTATGCGCAAAAAAAGAACAGCGGCAGAATATGAGAATAAAATAAAGGATGTAATGGTAGAAACGGATAGGTTGTCGTTATTGTTTGATGAATTATTGCAATTGGCTAGGTTAGAATCCAATATTGTAATTGCTAATCAACAGCCAATATTTTTGAAACCAATTGTAGATAGTGTTGTGGCTACTTACTCAAATTTGTCGGTTTCTAAAAATGTAACTATTCACCATTCAATTCCCAATACTATTAGCATCGTTGCAGATAAAATATTACTGATTAGTATTTTAGAAAATTTGCTTTCGAATGCCATAAAATATAATAAACCCAATGGAAATGTTTATGTTACTTGGGATGATGCAAACAAAATATTAGAAATTAAAGATGATGGTATCGGTATTTCCAACAAGGAAAATGCATTTATTTTTAATCGTTTTTTTAGGGCAGATAATTCTAGAAGCTCACATATTCCTGGCAATGGGTTAGGCTTATCCATTGTAAAAAAATTATGTGATTTACAAAATATAAACATCACTTCACATGCTGAAGAAGGTGCTGGATCTAGCTTCCTGCTACATTTCATCGTATAAAAATTTAGCCAATTTTAAGTTTGCACATATTATAGCCAAAGTTTTATAGCTACACCTTTGCTATATAAATTCAAACTTAAAATTATGTACATGAAAAAGCAATCAATCTTTTATTTTACCTGCCTGCTATTGGTAAGCATTTTCTTTTATGCTTGTGGCAATAACAACGCTGCACCTGCAGAACTGCCCAATACAACTACTAAAACAACCGTAACAAACATTCCTGATACGCTTACTGCAAAACAAGCTTTAGCTGATACAACTAAAAAAGAGGAAGCAAAAGAAAATGAGGAAAATGAAAAAAATGAAATGAATGAAAAGGGAGAAAAAAAATAATCATTAAAATAAATCATAAACTACAAAAAAACACACATGAAAAAGAAAATATTAATTCCAGCTTTGATCATTGCCAGTAGCATCAGTATTTTTTCTTGCAATAGTGGCTCAGGAAATAAAGCTGAAATGAAAGAACCTACAGATAAAAATGAAACCGCTATTTTGGAAGTTGGCAATAATACTTCACCTGCAAATAAGGATTCTGCTAAAGCTAAAACGATAGCCGATATGCAGGCAGCATTTAAGGGAGAAACAAATGCCACAGCCAGATATGCTGCTTTTTCTAAAAAAGCACAAGAAGAGGGGCATCGTGAAATTGCCATGCTGTTTAAAGCAGCATCTATGTCGGAAAATATTCATGCGAATAACCACAAAGTAGTTTTGGAAGAAATGGGTATTACCGTTTTGCCAGTTACGCCAGAAGTGGAAGTAAAATCTACCAAAGAAAATTTGGAGTATGCCATAAAAGGAGAAGCTTATGAAGTGGCAGAAATGTATCCTGCTTTTCTTAAAGATGCTAATGATGCAGACAATCAATTGGCTTTAATTAGTTTGAATTATGCCTATAAGACAGAGAAAAAGCACAAGGTTTTTTATGAGAAAGCATTAGAAGCCTTAAATAGTAAATTAGATACAGCACTACCTGCAGTTTATTTTGTATGCCCTACTTGTGGAAACACATATGATTTAACTGCGCCAAAACGTTGCGGTATTTCTATGACTAGTGGAGAAAAATTCGTAAAAATCAGTTCACTTTAAAATTTATATTATGACACAGGCACATATGCACTTGCTAATAACACATTTACCAATTTTTGGTTCTGTACTAGGCGCTTTGGTTTTGTCGCATGGTATATGGACAAAAAGTAATTCAACAAAAATATCCGCTTATAATCTGTTTATCATTTCTGCCATAGGCGCTGCAATAGCTTATTTTACTGGAGAGGCTGCGGCAGAAGCGGTTGAAAAAATACCAGGTGTTTTGGAAAATATGATTGAACGCCATGAAGATTTTGCGATTTATGCGTTGGTAAGTCTCATTGTATTGGGTGTATTTTCATTGTTTGCATTGTTTGTTTCTATCAGAAATTTACCGATTGCAAAATCAGTTTCGGTAGGTGTGCTTATAATATCGTTGGTTAGTTTTGGGTTGGTAGCCAGAACTGGTTACCTTGGCGGACAAATAAGGCATTCAGAAATAAGTACAGCGGCCATTCCAACTATTGATCAAGGTAAAAATGAAAAAGATGATGATTGATAATTCATACCATTAATTTAGTAAAATAAAAAATAGTTCCACTTTTTTGAGGGACTATTTTTATTATATAAATCGTAATACAATTACAATATGAAAATTAATAAAAACCTACAAACAGAAATTGATGCTTGTTATTTGTATGAAAAACTAGCCGAAAATGAAACGGATACTACCGTTGCCAATGTATTTCGTCAAATGAGCGAAATAGAACGGAGTCATGCCAATGCCTTTTTTCTAAAGCTGAAAGATAAACCGGGGACTACATTGCCCCCTCCATCATTTAGGGCAAAAACTTTAAATAAGATTGGGAAAATATTTGGATATGATTATGTTTTGGGTGTACTGATGGATACCGAGAAAAGTATTTCTACTTCTATCATACAAGCAAAGAAAAATAATAATTTGCCCATAACTGGTAGTGAGACAAACCACGTAAAAATTCTACGTTCGTTGCTCGAAAAGGAGGCCAAAGTAACAGGCAGCAATATGGCTAAATTTGAAAGCAAACATCGGTCAGTTGGAGGCAATGCTTTGCGGGCAGCAGTACTTGGGGGGAACGATGGGTTGGTTTCCAATTTTAGTTTGGTGATGGGTATTGCAGGAGCTACATCGGGGCAAAGTGGGGTGTTGCTAGCAGGTGTTGCTGGGCTATTGGCTGGGGCATTATCCATGGCATTGGGCGAGTGGATTTCTGTAAAAAGTTCGCAAGAATTACACGAAAACCAAATGCAGTTAGAAATGGATGAACTGGAAACAAATCCTGAAGGAGAACAAAAAGAACTTGCATTGATTTATATGGCCAAAGGCGTACCAGAGGAACAAGCAAATAAAATGGCGGCAGATGTTATGTTGAATATTGATACCGCACATGAAGTATTAATAAGAGAAGAGTTAGGTATCAATCCTGAAGAATTAAAGGGCTCCGCTATGGAAGCCGCCATTTATTCATTTGTGCTATTTGCCGTTGGCGCTGTAATTCCTGTAATACCATTCTTCTTTGTTTCTGGTACTACTGCTATCATAATAAGTGTGGTAAGTAGTGCAATTGGTTTGTTTTTAATTGGATCAGCCATAACTTTATTTACTGGCAAGAGTATATGGTTCTCTGGTTTTAGGCAAGTAATATTTGGACTTATAGCTGCGGCTATTACATTCGGTATCGGAAAATTAATTGGTGTTTCTTTGGCTGGTTGATATGATTTTTGTAAATACCTATATACCTTTATGAAGCACTAAGTAATCGTGTTGTAAAAATAATTTGTATAATTTTAAAGTATAGTTGTATGATTAAAAAACAAAAAAAATCAAACAAACTATTTCGCTTTTGGAAATTGCTTGGCCCCGGCTTGGTTACCGGAGCCAGCGACGATGATCCATCAGGTATTGCTACGTACTCTCAGGCAGGTGCAGCTTTTGGTCTTTCTACGCTTTGGACAGCTTTAATAGCATTTCCCTTAATGGCTGCCATTCAACAAATGTGTGCAAGAATAGGATTGGTTACTTCACAAGGATTGACAGGCACCCTTAAAAAGCACTATCCACGGCCAATATTGTATATCATGTTGCTGTTTAGCTTTCCTGCTATTGTAATGAATATTGGTGCAGATATAGCCGGTATGGGTGCTGTAGGAAATTTGCTATTTCCCAAAATTGATGCAAATTATTTTAGTGTTCTATTTACTGTTTTATTATTAGGATTAATTATTTATTTACCTTATCAAAAAATAGCTTCAGTACTTAAATATTTGTGTATTGTAATGCTCGTTTATTTCATCGTTCCTTTTTTGTACAAACAAGATTTAATGGAAATAGTTAAATCAACATTTATTCCTACGTTAAAATTCAATAAGGAATTTATTAGTATTCTAGTTGGTATTCTCGGCACAACCATCTCTCCCTATTTGTTCTTTTGGCAAGCATCGGTAGAGGTAGAAGAGATGAAGCACAAGAAAAATCATTTGATGGTAAATAAGAAAATTATTCATGAAATGAAACAGGATGTAGATTTTGGAATGTCCTTTTCCGGTCTGGTGATGTTTTTTATAATCCTTACAACCGGTACTGTTTTGTTTAAAGGAGGGGTACATCAAATAGATACGGTAGAGCAAGCTGCAATGGCTTTAAAACCTTTGGCCGGCAATATGGCTTATTTGCTTTTTTCTGTAGGCATTATTGGTACCGGATTAATTGCCATACCCGTTTTATGCGGCTCGCTGTCGTATATATTTACAGAAACATTTGGTTGGGAACAAGGTCTCGATAAAAAATTTCATGAGGCAAAAGCATTTTATGTAATCATTGCTATTTCTTTGATTGTAGGTTTGTCTTTAAACTATATCGGTATTTCTCCCATAAAAGCATTGATATTTACTGCTGTACTTTATGGTATTACTGCACCAGTTTTAATAGCTATTATTTTGCATATTTCCAACAATAAAAAAATAATGGGAAAGTTTGTAAATAGTCGTGCCATAAATATACTTGGCTATTTGGCTTTACTTATCATGTCTACTGCTGCTATTGTATTATTGTATTTGCAATTTTAAAAGCAGGTAATTTATTCTTATTTTTCTTGCTTAAAGTAAAAAGTAAAAAGATAAAAAACGATTCTTATAAAATGGTAAGAAAGCCACCGAATAAATTGTTTAATAATATTCTTTGTATGAATATGTGTTTCTTTGGTAATAGCTACACAGTCATTTTTAATAATGTTGTCAATACTGCTTTCTACATTTTTAGTAAATGCCGCATCAAAAACATCAATATTTAATTCTACGCTTGCGTAAGCACTTATATCATTTATGTTATAGGAGCCTACGGTAAACCATTCATTGTCGCACACGGCTATTTTTGCATGTAAAACAGTGGGTTGGTATTCAAAAAGTTCAATTTTATTTCTAAGTAGCCAATCGTACATCCAACGCTCTGCATATTTTGCCATTAGGATATCGGATTTGCCAGCAGTTATCACTTTTATCTTTACGCCTCTTTTAGATGCTTTTCTTAATAGGCTTCTTATAATCTTGCCCGGCAAAAAATAACTACACACAATGGTTATATGAGATTGGGCGTTTCTAAACATCTCAAAGTAAGTAGTAGAAATTTCTTTTTTACTTCTTACCCAATCATTTCTACTCATTCTTACATTGCTGGTTTTGTCTGACGTAAAATTAAAGGAGATTTTTTTTTCTTCACAGGGTGTAGTTCCCATTTGTTTGGGAAAGCCGTTCCAAGTTTTCCAACAAAGTACACATAGGTCTTTGGCTATTTCTCCTTCCATAAATAGAGCAAAATCCAGCCAAGCTTTTATAGTAGGTAAATCGTTGTATCGGTCAGCAATATTCATTCCGCCAACCAAGGCATATGTTGCATCTGCTACAAAAACTTTATGGTGCAGTCTTCTACCAAAATAGAAATGCTTGCTTTTAAAAAACGGTTCGAAGAACTTAAATTGAATACCCGCTTCTTTTAACTCATCAATAAAATAGTTTGGTAAATCTTTAGAGGCATATCCGTCAACCATTAAATGAACGGACACATTTCTCTTTGCAGCGGCTATCAAAGTACTGGCTATTTGTTGCCCAGTTTCATCATCATTAAATATGTATGTTTGTAAATGAACACTTTCCTTGGCCTCGTTTATTAATTGGGTAAGTAAGGTAAAATAGGGAAGCCCTGCATTTACCAGTTTGATTTTATTTTGGGGACTTATTTTGTTTATACTTTGTGGGTATGCTGCACACATGGGTTGAAGTTACAATTTTTTGCCCCAAATATTATATAGCTTTTACAGATTGGTATTATTTTTCAAATCTGCCCGTTATTTTTTTTATTTTTATCCGATACATAATCTGCTTCACCCTATTGGTATCATCAATCACCCCTTTTACTTCGTGCTCATGCGCATGTATCGTACTACTTGTCATTAAAGAAAATACCCTGCTAAAAAGTATTTCCCTTGCTTCCAGGGCTTTTTTATCTTCTAACTCTTCAAATTTACCAATTACAAGTACACTTTGCCAATTGCGCATATCCATCATCATTTCTACTTCAAAACATACACTCGGATTTTTGCGAAGTATTTTTAGTTTTGTACCCTCGTTGGTTTGACCATAAATGTAATGACCATCAAAAGTATAAGTAACAGGTATAATGTACGGCTGTTTTCCATCTACAAAACCAAGCCTGCCCACCACTTGACTCGATAGGATATTGTTAATTTGGGTATCGTTTAATTCTCCTAACATGACTTTGTAATTTAACGGTGTATTACAAATTTAAATTGTATTACTGTTGAAAGTAATGATAACTGTCAGCAGCATTCTTGACTGTACTCATAGAATGCGGGTAACGAAAATATTTACCTTGCAAATGATTTTATTGATCCTTTTTTGGAGTTCATGCTTATAGAATTTGTTTTTATTCATGATAAAAAAATAAAATGAAGACGCTGTTATTTATACTGATTTCTTTTTTGGCCCTCACATCATTTATATCTGGATTGTTAATATTGAGCCATCCGGATGGTAGCAGTTTGACGTTGCGCTTGGATATGCTGAAAGATACGCCATTTCATAATTTTCTTGTTCCGGGTTTGGTACTTACCATCTTGGTTGGCGGTACTAATTTGATAGCAGTGGTTTATAATATCAAAAGGCTTCCAAACCGATACAACTGGGCTATTGCAGGAGGCGTAATGATTATATGTTTTATTTTAACACAAATCATTTTAATAAAAGCAACTAGCTGGCTCCAATTTCTTTACCTCGGCATCGGGTTTCTTGTTATCCTTATTGCTTATCAACTAAAAGGCAAATGGGCAGTTTGATATTTATATATTTAAAATGCGATAATGAATAGAAGAAAATTTGTAGCTATAGCAGGAACCACCATTGTTATTGCTGGCGTAACGTATTATTTATCTAGCGATACAAATAATTTTGTGCGGGCAGATTATAAACCTATTGAAAACAATACAATTCCATTCAAGCAAGATGAAAGAGAGATATTGTTTTTAGCATCTCTTGCCCCCAGTGGGCATAATACCCAACCTTGGTTTGTAAAATATCTAGAACCATATCATTGGATTATAGGAAACGATAAGGCTAAATGGCTTCCAGCAGTAGATCCTTCACAAAGGGAAACTATTTTATCCATTGGTGCATTTTTGCAAAATTTAGAATATGCTGCCAATAATCTTGGCTATAATTGCCAAGTCAATTTATTGGCTACTACCAACCAAGATGAAAATGTGGTGGATGTATATTTAGTAAAATCTTCCCTATTTATTAAATTTGATCCTCAAAAAATTAAGCAAAGAAGAACAGTAAGGTCCAATTACCTAAGTGATGTAATAAATAAAGAAGATTTAAATTATATAATGAGCGGCGAAACAGATTTTCTTCATTACATAAACAATATTTCGCCTGCGCATATTTTGCTTAATGAAAATACCATTGAGGCAAACAAAATTCAATCATACAGAGATGCTGCCCAAGAGGAATTGGCGAATTGGATCAGGTTTTCTAGTAATGATGCAAAGGAACATGCCGATGGGCTTACCACTGCTGGTATGGAAATAGATGGAGTGCCTGGTTGGATTTTACGTAATTTTTATAAAAAATCAAGTGTGCTCAAAAAGGATTTTAGGGATCAGGGTGTTGAGAAAGTTAGAAAACAAGTAGCACAATCTGCGGGGTGGATCTTGATAACGAGTAAGGGCAATAGTGTTTTAACGTTACTAGAATCGGGCAAAAGAATGCAAAGATTATTCTTAAGGATTAGGGATAAAAATATTGCTATTCATCCGATGACACAAATTTTGGAAGAACCGGCTACGAATCAATTACTGAATAAATCGATTGGTATCGCAGATAATATCCAGTTTATTTTGCGAACTGGTTATCTAAAGAATTATCCCAATCCTGTTTCTTTAAGACGACCGGTGGAAACTTTTGTAAGGGTATGAGTAATGTGTAGAAGACGATTATTTAATCATTTTTTTTAATAAATATTATTATGCTAAAATACATATTTGCATTTTTTATTTTTCTTCTTGGTATTATTCATCTAATGGGTTTTGCAAAAGCTTTTGCATTTGGTGATATTAGCCAGATTAGCAAGAATATTACTAAACCTTTTGGTTTAATATGGCTATGTGTGGCATGTTTGTTTATAATTACGCTCTATTTATTTTTCTTTAAAAGTGAGCACTGGCCTGTATTTGCTATTATTGCAGCCATCATTTCTCAATTACTCATACTCACCTTGTGGAAAGATGCCAAGTATGGAACAATAGCTAATATAATTATTGTGGTTGTAGCTATTTTATCATGGGGTTCTCATCATTTCGAAATGCAGTTTAAAAAAGATGTAGAAAATCATTTGGCCAAAACAAAAATTTATAATAATGATCTACTTACCGAAGCAGATATTGAGTGGTTGCCAGTTCCTGTTCAAAAATATATCCGATATGCTGGTGCCCTCCATAAACCCAAAGTAGACAATGTACGGATTGAATTGACGGGGGAAATGCGCAGCAAAAAAAAGGATTGGTTTCCTTTTTCAGTAGTTCAATATAATTTTTTTAATGAGCCAACGAGATTATTTTTTATGAAAGCCAAAATGTTCGGTATAACGGTGCCGGGCTACCATGATTATCAAGACGCTACAGCCAGTATGAATGTGAAACTGTTTGGTATGTTTTCGGTTGTGCATGCCAGCGGCAAAGTTATGAATAGGGCAGAGACTGTTACCGTGTTTAACGATATGTGCATGATGGTACCGGCAACGCTTATCGACAAGAGAATTGAATGGATACCAATTGACAGCTTATCGGCTAAAGCTATTTTTACAAATGGTACAAATAAAATAGCGGCTATGCTTTATTTTAATGAGCTGGGGCAATTGGTAAATTTTATTTCCGATGATAGGAGCGATATCAATGAAATGAAACAATACCGGTTTTCTACCCCTGCAAAAGAGTATATGCAAATGAATGGCAATAATGTAATGAAGTATGGAGAAGCGGTTTGGCACTATCCCGAAGGTGAATTTGTGTATGGAAAATTTTATTTGAAAAGTATTGAATACAATGTAAAGGAATACAAACCATAAGCAATAAAACTGAATAATAAATTAAACATGCATAAAAGCATTCATAAAATTGGTTTTCGAGCTGGCATTATTGCTTTTATAGCTACACTTGCGTTTTATCTAGTACAGATGATGCAGATATTGAACATGCTCAACTATCCATGGGATGAAATATTGATTTATGGATTCTCCCTTTGTATTACCATACCTTTTATGATAGAAATGCTGGCATTGCATTATGTAGCTGCTACCGATAAGAAATTCTGGAGCCTTGGAGCATTGCTGTGTACGGTTATTTATGTAGTATTTGTTACGGCCAATTATGTTGTTCAATTGGCAACAGTAATTCCAATGACACTAAAGGGTGATGCAGATAAAATTCAGGTGTTACAGCAAACGCCTCATTCACTTTTTTGGGATTTTGATGCTATTGGATATATTTTTATGGGAATGGC
>JANMGS010000107.1:0-15928 GCA_031374745.1 Ferruginibacter sp.
CACGAATAGAAACCCAGCAACACAAAAAATAAAAGGCTGTATGTATTTTTTAGTTTAAACAACATTATTCTTTATAATATTCCAATGAGAACTGTTCTCCATCAAAAACGGCGTAGGTATAATATTTTATCCAATCACCTAGGTTTATGTACCTGCTCTTTTCATTTAATTGTATATCCAAAGGAAGGTGCCTGTGACCAAAAACAAAATAGTCGTAATGTTCTTTTTGTAAAATTTCTTTTGTGTACACTACCAACCACTCTTTATCTTCTCCTAAAAACACCTCATTGGTTTTTCCTGTTTTTGCCCTGCTTTTTCTACTAAAATAATCTGCCAGCCCTATACCAATAACAGGAGGCAATGCTCCAAACAACCCTTGGCAAAATCTATTTCTAAATATCTTTTTTATGAATTTATATCCTTCATCCCCGGGGCCAAGGCCATCGCCATGCCCAATAAAAAACCGCTTGCCAGAAAAAGTAAATTCTTTTGGCTCAAAATAAACAGCTGTATTTAATTCCTTTTGAAAGTAATCTTTCATCCACATATCGTGGTTGCCTACAAAAAAATGGATAGGTATACCCGCATCAGTGATTTCTGCCATTTTCCCCAGAATACGTACATAACCTTTTGGCACTACTTTTTTATACTCGTACCAAAAATCAAACAGGTCTCCTACAATAAAAATAACAGCGGCATCTTGTTTTATGATATCAAGAAAAGCTACAATTTTTTTTTCACGTGCAAGGCTAGTTGCAGCATCTGGCGCACCCAAATGAAAGTCCGATAAGAAATATATTTTTTTTTGTAAAGCCATTAAAAACTAGGCTTGGTTTTTTTGCTGAAGGTAAACTACTAAATCTCCCGTTTCAATATTAGGGAGGTCTGCCACACTTCTATTGTACCAATAAATCCAAGCAGTATGGGTTTTGTCATTCTGCAAAACTTCTACCAATTCCCTTTTGTATAGCGTCTCTTCACCAGGAAGAACATGTATGCCTTCGTAATCATCCAATTGTTCGAAGGCCCAAGAAAATTCCTCGGCATTATTTAATTTGTAGAGTTCTCCCACCAAAAAATGGTCGCCCGTTGTAGGAACAGCTACGGGGTTATTGTCTTTTTCATAAAAGGTACCCTTTACTTTTCCTTCGCCAGCAAAACTAAAATATTGGGCAAGGTATTCATAAGCAGGATTTTTAAAGCCGCTTCGTAAAGTACCATAAACAAATAAGTAAGGTGAGGCTGTGTTCATACAATAAAATTTATTTTATGTTTTCTACCAAAAAACAATATACTTCTTTTGGACCATGTACACCCGTTACCAATGTTTTTTCTATATCTGCGGTTCTACTTGGTCCGCTAGCAAAGCTAACAAAAGAGGGAAAAGAATCCACGTATTTTTCTTTGAGTCCCAGAAGTGCGTCTTTTACATCGTATACAACCTGGTTTGTGTAGGCTACGCAAACGTGAATGGGTGCATATACACTTGTAGTCCTACCACTCTCTTGTGCCGCACTTAAAACCATGGTGCCGGTTCGGGCTACCAAAGTTTCACAGCCAGTTATAGATACGTCGCAAGAAGGCAAATCATTGTATGTATCAATTGATATGCTGTTTAGTATATTGTTCAATTTACTTTCTCTGCAATAAACCTTGGTCCAACCTTTTTCTGCAATCAAGTTTTGCAGTTGAATTTTCAAATCAGCTTCATTTGCACAAAAACTAAATTTACCCTGCAATTTTGTAAATTCTTCGGCAAAAATTACCAATGGGTCTTCGTTGTTTTCCACAAATACAGAACTATTGCCTTCACTCTGAGGAAAAGGCAAAGGCACTGGATTACTCAGTGCCTCCCGTATGCGTTTAAGCATATTTTCTTTAGCCGGCGATGTTGCCATTAAATTATATTAAATAGATGGAGGATTTATTAATTCATCTGCAATAGATGTAGCAGGTTCCGAAGCAATAACAGCAGGCGTTTCTATATCCAATAATTTCTTTTCTTCAAAAGGCCTTTTACCTATTAAATTCTCCAAATCAGATTTGAATAAAACTTCTTTTACCAATAGTTCTTTGGCAAGTTTTTCCACATCTCCTCTTTTTTCTTCAAGCAAAGCTTTTGTTTTTACATATGCTTCTTCAATCAATTTTCTTACTTCTGCATCAATCATTTTGCCCGTTTCTTCACTAAATGGTTTTGTAAAAGTATTTTCTTGAGATGGGTCGTAATAACTAATATTACCTACTTTATCATTCATACCATATACCGTAACCATGCTGTAGGCTATTTTAGTTATTTGTTGTAAATCATTACTTGCCCCTGTACTTATTTTGCCAAAGAAAATATCCTCTGCCGCACGACCTCCAAGGGTCATACAAATTTGATCTATCAATTGATCTGTGTTGAAAAGGTATTGTTCTTTTGGTGTGTATTGTGCGTATCCAAGTGCGGCACTTCCTCTAGGCACTATGGTAACTTTCAATAGCGGATGTGCGTGCTCTAGGTACCATCCACAAATAGCATGTCCAGCTTCGTGGTAGGCAATTATTTCTTTTTCTTCGGGAGAAATGATTTTATTTTTTTTCTCCAAGCCACCAATTACCCTGTCTATAGCATCTTGAAAATCGCTCATGTCTACTGCCTCTTTGTTTTTTCTTGCAGCTATTAGTGCGGCTTCATTACACACATTGGCAATATCTGCACCAGCAAAGCCGGGTGTTTGTTCTGCAAGTTTATGTATGTCCAAGGTCTGAGAAATTTTTATAGGACCAAGATGTACTTTAAAAATGGCTTCCCTTCCTACCAAATCGGGTCTGTCAATAGAAATTTGCCTATCAAAACGACCTGGGCGAAGTAGGGCAGCATCCAATACATCGGGCCTATTTGTTGCTGCAAGAATAATGATACCAAGGTCTGTACCAAAACCATCCATTTCTACCAACAATTGGTTTAAGGTATTCTCTCTTTCGTCGTTGCTCATCATGGCATTTTTTCCTCTTGCTCTGCCTATGGCGTCTATCTCATCAATAAAAATGATGCAGGGTGCTTTTTCTCTTGCTTGTTTAAACAAATCACGTACACGGCTAGCTCCTACACCTACAAACATTTCCACAAAATCTGAACCACTCAAACTAAAGAAGGGAACTTGGGCTTCGCCTGCTACTGCTTTTGCAAGCAATGTTTTACCAGTACCTGGAGGGCCAATAAGTAAGGCACCTTTTGGTATTTTACCACCTAGGTTGGTATATTTCTTTGGGTTTTTTAGAAAATCCACAATTTCCATTACCTCTACTTTTGCTTCATCTAAACCTGCAACATCGCCAAAATTTATATTTACCCTTGTACCTTTATCAAACAAAGTAGCTTTGGATTTTCCAATGCTAAAAATACCACCTGGGCCTCCGCCACCAGCAGGACCGCCCATTTTGCGCATCATCATTACTATAAGCAATCCAAAAAGCAGGATAGGCAATAGTGTTTTTAAAAGATCAGAAAATCCATCTTCCTCTTTTGTATAGTAAGGTAGTATTTCTTTGAAACTAGGGTTTTCTTTATAAAATTCTTCAATTTGTTTGTCAAAAACTTCTGCAGTTGGAATATTGAATGTAAGCTGAGGATTAATGCTTTTTTCCAACCTAGCATAATCTTGCTCATTCATGATAGATTTGTAGTAGGCTGCTTTTACTTTCAAACTATCTTTATTGATAAATAGTTTTGCAATATCTCTATTCTTTATAACAACAAATCCAGTTCGCTCTTTATCCAATTTTTGATCTTCTACAACATCTCCCTGTTTTAATATTTCTTTTAGATGTATAAGACTTACTTCGATGCCTACGGCAGAAACTTTGCTCATTACATTATAGGCAATGAGTGCCACCAATACAATACCCCAAACCCAATAAATATTGAACTTACCTTTTTTCTTATTTGGGTCACCGCCTAAGCCCGGTATGTTATCGGGTATAAAATTTTTTTTGCCGTCTGTAGAATTCTTTTCTTGTTGTGCCATTTTACTTTTCTCGCTTGTCTTTCTGTATAAAATTATTGTTCGTTGTGTTCTGTTGCTACTGCATCGCTCCACATTTCTTCCAGCCTATAAAACTTCCTAGGTTCTGGTAGCATAATGTGGACTACTACGTTTACGTAATCTATCAAAATCCATTGTTGTGCCTGCCTCCCCTCATGTTTGTAAGCAACTTCGCCACATTTTTCTTTTACTTCATATTCTATTTCATCAGCCACGGCTTTTAGCAAAGAGGGGTTGTTGGCTTCACATACGATAAAAAAGTCAGCTACGGCTTCAGGTATTTTACGAAGGTCCAAACTTATTATATTTTCGCCTTTCTTTTCGTGAATAGCGTGTATGATTGTTTTGATGATTTTACTACTTTTTGTAAGTCTAGTAATGGTACTTTTTTTCCTTGTTTCTAATAAGCTTAAATTGTTATTCAAATTTTCTTTTTTTTATTAAATGAAATATGGTTGCTACCATGCTGCTCATACTAAAAATAGTAGATTGCAGATATTATCAAAATTACAATTTCTTTTTTACCCATAGTGTATTATCATGTCGCAAAAGCAATTATTTAGCATTTTAGATAGAGTAGAAAGTACCAACAACTATGCCATGGAGCAAGTACATGCAGGATTGGCTAGCCACGGACAAGCTTGGTTTGCAAAAGAACAATGGGGAGGAAAGGGGCAAAGGGGTAAAATATGGCAAAGTACTGTAGGTGAAAATGTTATTATGAGTATAGCATTGAAGCCCAATAAGGCTTTTAATGGTAAACCTTACCTATTAAGTGCCACTGTAGCTGCTGTATGCCAACAGTTAATAATGGAATATACAGCTAATGAAATAACAATTAAATGGCCAAATGATATTTACTGGAGTGACAGAAAGGCAGCAGGTATTTTGATAGAAAATATTTTTAAAGGAAATAGTTGGGAATGGGCAATTGTAGGGATTGGAATAAATGTGAATCAAACAAATTTTAATGTAGTAGGCGTAAACCCAACATCCTTGAAATTAATTATAAATAGGGTACTAGATCCTGTAGAAATGGCAAAAAAGCTACATAATAAGTTGCTAAATGCATTGGAAGTTGCACAAGAAGAGAGGTTTTACTTAAAGTATTTGAACGATTATTTATACAAGAAGAATGAAAACGTACACCTAAAGAAGGATAATGCCGTTTTTGAAACAAAAATAATAGCGGTAAATGAATATGGACAATTGCTCACAGAAGATACAATGGAGCGAGTATTTAATGTGGGAGAAGTAGAATGGGTTACAAGTTAAAAAGTTTATGGGCATAATGATCAGATTATCTTATAACCTTAAACTGTACAACTAAGCTAGTTTATTTCTACTAAAATTCTTGTACATACGATGCATTACGGCGAGGTGTGGTAATGTAAGTACAGATAAGACAATAAGTAAAGCAAATAGCAAATTCATATCTGGTATAAAATAATCTAAAGCAAAATACAAGCCCACAATACTTCCCAGAGCTAGTAGACTAAATAAAATACTCTTGTTACAAAAAACAGTAAATTTTTTGCTGTTATTAAAATCTTTAAAATAAGAAAATATATTCCTTACAGAAAGGATAGAATGCCACAGTGCAAAATAAAATGTAAAAGCCAAAAGAAGCGGTAGCAAGCTAATTACAAGCAAGAGTGTAGAAAATTGTAATATTTGAGAAAAACTTATTTTAATAATTTCTCCTTTTCGGTGAAGAAAATATACAACCGATATAAAAAAAAGCGCCAGAGCACTAATTATCAGGCTGCTAAACTGTTCTAGAAAAAAATAAAAAGTAGTACCGTTTAAAAAATCTCCTACAATAGGAATGGAAGCGGCAATTTCGGAAAGGTGGCTTAGTAATAAAACTGATAAGATTAGAGAACCATAAGCAACATATAATATAGTAGATGTTTTATTTGGTTTCATGATGCTGGACATATCTGTTTCTCCAAAATGATAGATAGAGAAAACCATGAACAATGAAAAAGCAACCCATGGCATAAACCAGAACAGCGAAAATGCAAATAGCCTTGTAAGATAAACGCTTACGAATTTTTTAATGGAAAATGTTCTTTTTACCAATTCTTCATTTTGCTCATCCACCAAAAAATCCAAAGCACCGTGTGGCACCCCAATTAAAAAAACAAGGGTTAATAGGATACCCATTTGAATATGAAGCGGCATTGGAATTACATAGCTATGAAAAACCAACGCTATTAACCCCAATGCCAATAAAACGTATTCTGTTGTTATTTTAGTAAAACTTTCCATCATTTTCATAAAGCAGCAATTGAATATATTATGGGGCAAGAAGTCTGAAACAAAAATTTATTAACCTTTTTGATTACGAAATAAAAGGAAACTTGGTTTTAATACTTGTTTTTATAATTTTAAGTTAAAAAATGCAGTAGAAAAATTAATAAAAATTATAAATAATTGATTATTAGCTTATTAAAAATAAATCTAAATAAATCAATTTTACGTTTGTTTAAAATATTTTAACAAACGCTTGCTAGAATATCCTAACAAGCGAATCACAAAACCAACCTCATATGTTACAAATTTTTTTAGATGTAAAAGCGATTGACCCACACAATTATGTGGCTTTCACTTTTTTTATCGGCACCATGGCAATGATGGCAGCCGCAATGTTCTTTTTTATGGAAGTTGGAGGCACTAGTCCCCAATGGCGTACCTCAGTTCTTGTTTCTGGTCTTATTACCTTTATTGCAGCCGTGCATTATTATTACATGAGAGGCTACAATTTAGACACAGGAGATTCTCCTACATTCTTTCGTTATGTAGATTGGATACTTACTGTTCCATTAATGTGTGTGGAGTTTTATCTAATTACAAAGAAAGCAGGTGCTAAAATTGACTTGCTATGGAAATTGATTTTTGCTTCAGTAGTAATGTTGGTTACAGGTTACATTGGAGAAGCTATCAACGGAGGAGAAACAGTTAGTTGGGTATGGGGTGCTATTAGTGGCGCTGCTTACTTTTACATTGTTTACTTGGTTTGGGCAGGCGATGTTGCAAAATTGGCAAAATCTTCTAGTCCATCAGTAGCAAAAGCTGTAAAAGTTTTGGGATGGTTCGTATTGGTAGGCTGGGCTATTTATCCATTAGGATACATACTTGGTACCAAAGGCGGATTGTTTGGTATGGAAGTAGTTAGCGATAGGGCTGCTGCAGTAGCTGCTATGGATATCGTTTACAATATTGGTGATGCTATTAACAAAATCGGATTCGGTTTAGTTATTTATGCGCTTAGCAGAAGTGAAGATAACAAAGGATAGAGCTTAACATGGAGGCTAAATAAAAAAAGGTTGTTCAAATTTTGAACAACCTTTTTCTTTGCTAATATAATAAACCAATATCTTTCTAACATTATTTTCTATCATGAAGAACCACAGCATTATATTCAGATACAATTATGAGCGCAATTGGTATAATATGGGCAGACCGGCCTTTTTTCAGTTTTTGAAGCCTTTCTTTATTTAAAATCAAAGAAAAATTGAGTTGAAAATCTTAATGATCAAGTAAGAAGAAATGGCCTCTAAAAGCAATTGCCATAAATACATGAGATAAGATTCAAGATAATCAAATTATGAACCAACAAAATATTTATAGCGTAAGTCGTTTATGAAATATAAAAATACTTTCTTATCGGCTTATGATGGTTTTGAAAGTAAATGGCATTCCCTACAAAAATCTAAACTGATTAGCAATATTGTTATTACGTTTTTTATTATAGGAATTGTAGCTAGTTTATTATCATATTTTCGTGTTATAGAGGTAAAGCTGGGTAAATTCTTTGCAATAGAATTGGCATTTAGCGTATTGCTTTTTGTAGAAGTATTTGATTTGTTTTTTATCATCACCCATTCTGTAGCAGATTCTGTAGGTAAACAGTTTGAGATTTTTTCCCTTATCTTATTGCGAAGTGCTTTCAAAGAACTTGGTCATCTTCCTATGAATATAAGTTGGAACATGGAAAGCTTTCATGATTTAATGCCAATTATTGCAGACGCAATTGGGGCGGTAATCATATTTCTAATAACAGTACTTTTCTACAGAAAGCAACGCCATATTCAAATAACAAAATCGGATGCAGAGCGGCTTCACTTTACCCTGCAGAAAAAAGTAGTGGCGTCGTTTATGCTTTTATTCTTTTTTAGCGAAGTAATATATAGCATTGTTTTGTTTTGTTCAACAGGACAGGTTAATCAAAATATCTTTAACCAGCTCTATACAGTACTTATCTTTTCTGATATCCTGATACTTATCCTTTCGCTCCGCTATAGTAATTTGTACGTTCATTTATTTCGTTACTCGGCATTTGCATTAACGACTGTTATTTTAAGATTGTCGCTTTCTGCACCTAAATATGTGAATGTAATATTGAGTGTATCTGCTGGGTTGTTTATTTTATTAATTGCAAATATTTACAATTTTTTAAATAAAGATGTAGTCAACGAATCTACCACTTAACATCAGATAAAGCTTTTTCAGGTTATCAATAGTGCTATATATACATAAGGGAGCGGGTTATTTTATGTAACCTATTTATCAATATATTCAAAAGGGGACAGATTATCCATTATTACAAAAAGAGGTATGGAGTGCATTTTTGTCACACAAAAAATACTACTTAAATACCCAATACAGGGTATAAGACATGCAAGTAAAAAAGCTATATTTACCAAAACAAAATATTTAGTGTATGAAAAAATTATGTACAATTTTATTTGTAAGTCTATCACTTATAGCTTGCAACGAAAAAAAGGTGGATGTTACTACAAATACCTTTGATTTAGAAAAAGTAAAAGCTGAAATCGCTGCAAGTAACAAAACGTATGCTGATGGATTTGCAAAAGGAGATTCTTCTTTATTTATCAACCATTATACAAAGGATGGGTGCATAATGCCTGCAAATGCGCCAAAGCTTTGTGGTCCCCAAGCATTAGCAATGTTTTTTAAAGGTGCTATGGGAATGGGTGTAAAGAGCATTAATCTTGTAACAGAAGAAGTAATGGGTGGGCAAGAAGGCGTAGTAGAAATTGGCACTTATGATCTTTTAGGAGATGCCAATACAAGTTTAGATAAAGGAAAGTTTATAGTAGCATGGAAACTTGAAGACGGGAAATGGAAAATGCATAGGGATATGTTTACGACAAGTAATCCGGCTCCTGCAAAATAAATAACCTATTTCAATGTATATATGAATAGAGGATGAAGTTTCATTCTCTATTTTTTTGTTTAAAAACAAAACAGCCAAGCATAAAGCCTGGCCATTTTGACTGAAATTTGCCTTGTCTTTCTAAAGTAGATTTTGTCTACTTCAGATTCGGCTGGTTTTCAATATGTAATCATAGGGGATTACCAACTTAGGGGTCTCATACTAATTTTTAGTAAAAGCCAAGTTCCAATTTCGACTCAAAAACAAAGACAAGTGGTTTTTGTGCACTTATCTTGGCTTTCTATGCCAGAAATTAATGGGGTTTTCTATTTTATATTGCTATTTTTAAAGCGGTCGTAAATAAGACGAAATATGTATAAAGAAGGTTTCTTTGCGGGAGATTTTTTTATATGTTTAAATAATTGCATATTGGTTTAGAGGTGTAAGCCTAAGAATTTTATTAAAGGAGGGTACTTTTTTAATTCGTTTATAAAGAAATAAATTGATCGATTACCAGTAATAAAAAACCGAGCAAAAGCTCGGTTGGGGGGTGAACAATAACTGAATTGATATAAAGTAGTTTGGTTTACTTTAATATGCTGCTTTTGTTCCTCTTAGATCATAGGGGTTTAATATGTTGTAAACTGTATATTAATGTATTTGTATATAAGACGAATGATGGGTTCTGTAGGTTTCTTTATTTTATAAAAAAAGCATTACTTTTTGAGTAATGCTTGTACATAATTGAAATCGTTGCTTTTAAAGCTTTCTTGCAATAGCTTTTTCTGCTGCCAATACGATATGATTGGCATCCAAACCATATTTCACCAATAGCTCTTCTGGTTTTCCACTTTCTCCAAAAGTATCTTTTGTACCAATGTATTCTATGGGTACAGGAAATTCTTTGGCAGCCACTTGTGCAATGCTATCTCCTAAACCACCAATAATATTGTGTTCCTCTGCCGTTACAGCACAGCCTGTTTTTTTAATAGATTCCAATACTGCCGCAGCATCTAAGGGTTTAATTGTGTGAATATTTATTAATTCCACACTTATTCCTTTTGCTTCTAAAATTTTTGCAGCTTCTACAGCAATCCATACCAAGTGACCACAAGCAAAAATGGAAATATCTTTTCCTTCATTTAATATTTGAGCTTTGCCTATTTCAAAATCTTCTTCTTTGGTAAAAATGGGCCATACCGGGCGTCCAAAACGTAGGTAAACAGGGCCCTCGTAATTTGCAATGGCTTTGGTAGCAGCTTTTGTTTGGTTATAATCGCACGGTACGATTACGGTCATACCAGGGAGCATTTTCATTAAACCAATGTCTTCTAATATTTGATGTGTAGCACCATCTTCACCAAGTGTAAGTCCTGCATGTGAAGCACAAATTTTTACATTTTTACCGCTGTACGCTATACTTTGCCTTATTTGATCATACACACGGCCCGTGCTAAAATTTGCAAAAGTAGTTGTATATGGTATTTTGCCTCCAATAGTAAGTCCAGCAGCAATGCCTATCATATTGGCTTCTGCAATGCCACATTGAATAAATCTTTCGGGAAATGCTTTTATAAAACCGCCCAGTTTAAGTGAGCCCGCTAGGTCGGCAGTAAGGGCTACAATATTTTCATTTGTTTGGGCGGCTTCCAAAATTCCATCTCCAAAACCGCTTCTGGTGTCTTTTTTGCCCGTTACTTCTATTTCGCTTAACATATTTATTTTTAATTTGGGTGCAATTTAAGTTTGTTAAGTTAAATATGCAGTTGTAGGTGGAAATAAATTTGCTTTGGCTGAAAACCATTTTGCCAGAGGCATTTGTTGTTTTTTGCCGGCAAGTCGGCAAAGCGTTTTTTTTATAGGTAAGGCGGGGTTGGCATAAAAGATTTTTAATGGGTAGAACGAAAGAAATTGGTATACACTGTATTATAAAAAGCCTTTCAACCCTTCAACAATCTTCAACAATCTTCAACAATCTTTCAACAGTCTTCCACCCTTCAACACCCACCCTTCTATAAACCATCCTTAATCTTCTGCTCCCACTGCCAAGCAGAGTGCATCATATCTTCAATATTATATTTTGTATGCCATTGTAATTCATTTATTGCTTTGTCGTTATTTGCATAAATTGCTACTACATCCCCTGCTCTCCTTGCTGCTAAAACATAATTTAAAGAAACGCCACTTACATTTTCAAAAGTCTTTATCATTTCTAACACCGTAAAACCTGTGCCCGTACCCAAATTAAAAATTTCGCATGCCAATTTATTTTTGCCTTGCTCCAAATATTGAATTGCCAGCGTGTGTGCATGTGCTATATCGCATATATGTATGTAGTCACGTACACAAGTACCATCTTTAGTATTATAATCGCTGCCCCATACTTTCATTTGCGGCAATTTTCCTATGGCGGTCTGCGTAATGGCAGGTACCAAATTTTGTGGTTTACCAATGGGTAATTCGCCAATAGCAATGGAGGGATGTGCACCAACGGGATTAAAATAACGCAACAAAACTGCTTTCATATAAGGCACGGCGGTTAATGTGTTTTGTATAATTTCCTCACCCATTTGTTTGGTAGCGCCATAGGGCGATGATGCCGGCTGAAAAGGAGAATCCTCCATAACGGGTATGTTTAATGGATTCCCGTAAACAGTACAAGAAGAAGAAAAAACAAAATGCGGTACATTAAATTCCGTAGCACAGCGTAAAATATTTATGAGGGAATTTAAATTGTTGTCGTAATAATCCAAAGGGTTTTCAACTGATTCGCCTACTGCTTTGTAAGCTGCAAAATGTATAATACCACTTATATTTTCATTCTCTTGAAAAATGGCATGTGTTTCATCAAAATTACAAAGGTTTACTTTGTAGTTTTTTACGGCTACTCCCGTTATTTTTTTTACGCCGTTTAGTATAGATGCATTGCTGCGACTGTTATTATCAATAGAAATAACATGGTATCCGTTTTCTATTAGATCTACTATGGTGTGAGAACCGATGTAACCACAACCGCCTGTAACGAGTATTGTATTCATATTTTAATTAACTCAAATTTTAAGTTGAAAACCTTTGCAAAAATATCATCTGCACTAATAAGTGTAGCATTATTTGATAATGCCGTTGCTGCTATTATTGCATCAGGCAATTTTAAGTTGTACTTTTTTCTAATAGAAATTATATGATTGTGGAGCTTTAAATCAGCTTTTGTAAGTTCATAAACATTAATGGTGTTTACATATTCTTCAAACAAAAACCTGTCTTTAACAGAAAGTCCTTTGTTTGCTAAAAACTCGAATTTGGTAATAATTGAAATACCAATAATAGTTGCTGGTTTAAAATTTTTTTTAAAAAACTTTTCATCAGATAGTGCTGCACCAAGAATATTAGTATCTAATATTACATTAATCCCACTCATTTCTTATTTCTTTTTGAAATGCCAACCAATCTCCTTTCCATTGAAGTTTGCCTGCAAAATCTGCCATCGTTTTTTTAGGTAGCTTCTTAGTTTGCTCTACTATTACCAATACATCTAATTCATCTGCAATATTAATAATTGGCAAATCAATTTTATACTTCCCCGTTTTTGTTCTTTTGGCTATGGCCTTTATAGCTTCCATTTTTATTGTTTGTACAAATTTAAGTTTTTATTGTACTTAAAAGAAATTTTGTATAACAGCAAGCGGTTGCATAAAAAAGCTACCAACAGTTCATCGTTGGTAGCTTTTAAATATTTTTCAATAATTATTTATCCGTGCCCTAATAAAAGCCTTACAATAAAATATACCAATGCTGCCAATAATCCGCTCACAGGAATGGTTAGTATCCAAGCCCACAATAAATTTACTGTAACTCCCCAACGCACTGCACTCAAACGCTTGGTAGCACCTACTCCCACAATACTACCTGTAATGGTATGCGTTGTAGAAACGGGAATACCCATTTGCCCAGTAAAAAACAAGGTTAATGCACCTGCTGTTTCTGCAGCTACTCCTTCCAAAGGCGTAACTTTTGTAATCTTTGTACCCATTGTTTTAATAATTTTCCAACCGCCACTCATAGTACCAAACCCAATAGCAAGGTAACATGCAATAGGTACCCAATTGGGGAGGTCCGAAAAATTTTGTATTTGCCCACTAGTAATAAGTGCTACGCCAATTACACCCATTACTTTTTGTGCGTCGTTACCACCATGGCCAATACTAAATGCTGCAGAACTGAATAGCTGTAGTTTTTTAAACATGTTGGCCATTTTATATGCATTGGGTATTCTTATTTTTTCCACATATAAATATACCAAACAAAAGAAAATAGAAGTGAATACAATTCCCCAAGCAATTACCCTATTATCGGCCATACCAATTTCCTTAGCCAATGATTTTTCAACACTAAATTTTTCAATTTTATCTTGTACCTTTTTCTTAAACTCAGGTGCAATCGGATAAATAGCATTCAAGGCAACCATGGTACTGTCCAAAGAGATTGTTTTGTTGCAATATTTCTTTAGAGGGTCTTTATAATCTTCTGTAAGTAGTTTTGCCTTTGTAAATTCTAATTTTATGAGCGAGTCTGTAGCAGAATTTGCTTCTAAGATCAAATAGCCATTTGCATTGCGAACATCATCTTTTAATCTACTGGCTTCTATATCTTTTAGCCATCCATTGTCTTCTGCTTTTTTTGCAATTGCCTCGGCACCTGTCTTATCATAACTACTCAACTCCCCTTTTATGTGCTCATAATTTGGCAAAGCCTTGCTTAATTTTTCTTGAGCGGTAGCTAAAAATTTTATATTCTTGTTATCAGTAGGATTGGCAGCTAGATTAGCAGTACCTAGTTTTACCTCTGCTTTGTATTTATCTATTTTTAAAAACTTTTGAACACTTTCATCCATTTTAGATGCCTGAAATTTACCAAATGCTATAAAAGTAATAAATGTAGCGAGTGCAATAATGCCCATCCGAATCCAAACATTTCGCATAATGGTAACCACAGTAATGAATATTGAAATGGCCATTCCAATTAGTGGTGCAAGGAAAATAAAAAGTATGATATTGATAATGGAATTGGACTCAATTACACTTGCCCAACTTACGCCCATTCCTTTAGAGGCCATAGCATGAGCGATGGCAGCACCTGCTAGCCCGCCAATAAGTGTGTGCGAAGACGATGAAGGAATACCATACCACCATGTAAGCAAGTTCCAAAAAATAGCTGCAATTAAGCCAGAAAGTATTACTGGTAAGGTAATAAACTCTTTTTGTACCGTTTTGCTAATGGTATTGGCAACAGCATGGTCTTTAAAAATAAAATAGGCTACACAATTAAAGATAGCAGCCCACAATACGGCCTGAAAAGGGGTAAGCACCTTGGTAGAAACTACGGTGGCAATGGAGTTTGCGGCATCATGAAAACCATTGATGTAGTCAAATATTAATGCCAGCGCTATGATTATGATTACTAGTGTCATAAAGAAAATATGAAAATGAGCAAATGGGAAATTGTGCAAATGTGCAAATAAGTTAAGTCGATTGCATGTTTATTTGCAAATTGTCTTATTTGCAAATCTGCATATTGCTCCTAGGCGTATTTGACAATAATGCTTTCAATTACGTTTGCAGCATCCTCACACTTGTCAGTCACAATTTCCATTACCTGATAAATCTCTCTCTTTTTAATTACTTCTTTGGCATCGGGCTCTGTTGCAAAAAGTCTTTCGATACTCATATCAAAAATGTCGTCTGCCTGGTTTTCTATACTATTTATAATAACCAATGCATCTGTAATCTGACGCATATTTTTCATATTGCGCAGTTCAATAACGGCATTGTGAACGGCTACACATGCTTGTGGAATGATATCCCCGAACTTTTTTATGCCAATATCATCCGGATTTACATGATAGAAATTTATTTTTTTGGCAGATGCATAAATATAATCTGCAATATCATCTAAAGCAGAAGCCAAGTAGTGAATGTCTTCTCTATCGAAGGGGGTAATAAAGTTCTTGCCAAGCTCCGTAAATATTTGATGTGTATAATCATCATTTACATGCTCCATATCTTCTAATTCTAATATTAATTTTGCACGAGCGTCAAAATCTGGTTCGTTTACCAATTCCCTTAACTTTTCACCCATTTTTACTAACTCTGCAGATACGCTTTCAAATAGTTGATAAAATATCCTGTCTTTGGGTAAGAAAATTTTTAGAATAGAGTTTATTCCTGCCATAATATTGTAATGTTTGAGGACAAAAGTAGGATTATAGCCACTTATAAGCATGGCTTTATTTTTGGTAACTATTTCTTAACATAGGACATTAGCCCACGCCTTAACTATTTGGTAACATTTCGTTCACTATGCCGTAACATTGAAATGTTCTCTTTGCATTCAAATAAAGAGAAGAGATGAGATCAATATTATTAGCCATTACCTTATTATTAAGCTCTATAGTAAGTTTCGCACAAAAAGGGAAAATAGAAGGGAAAGTTACCGACTCTAAAACAGGTCAGCCGCTAATAGGTGTTACTGTTACAAATAAGCAAACGGGTAAGGGTACATCTACAGACGTTGAAGGAAGGTACACTATTGTTGTCGAAGGGGCTTCAAAAATATCGTTGGTATTTTCTTACAACGGGGTTACACAACCTATTGATGATATAGAAATAAAGAATGGAACAATAACAATACAAGACCTAGCACTTACCCAAAGAGA
>JANMGS010000013.1:0-1620 GCA_031374745.1 Ferruginibacter sp.
CACAGATTCACAGAAAAAAACAGGAATATCATTTTAATCTACCCCTTTAAAAATTATACATTGTGTATTTCTTACAAAAATTCTTTTGCATGCAATAACGGATTGTCATTCTAAACGATTAATGTTAGCTGTGAGCTTTACTATTATATATTTATCTATAGACCCTATTTTGGTTATCCAGAAAAGGTATGCTTAATATATTCTTCGAATAAAACTACAGGGCTCCATTGCTGAATAAAGATTTATTGCCGAAGGGCTGAGGGATGGGCAGCACTACCCCACAGTGGAGCGTAGCGGAGCGAGGAGTAGTGCAGACAGCCCTGACAACTGTTGAAAAAAGATATAAAGCCGAAAGCCCCAAATGGCAAATAAATTCGTGTAGTACCCTGCTACAAGTATGAAAATATCTACAACCATTATTCTCAAATTCATCAATGTAAAAAAGCAGTATGTTTAATAATTATTCAAAACTTACTACCTTCATAACAAATTTGAAAAAATGAATCAGGAAATTATAAACCTATACGACGACTACACACATACCCCACTTTCTAGAGGCGAATTTATCCGTCGTTTGGCTTTAATTACTGGAAGCATTACTGCAGCGTTGGCTATACTGCCTCAAATAGAAGTAAATGCTGCCAATGCTAATATTACGGAGCAAGACGATTTGTTTACAGAGCGGGTAACTTACCCAGGAGTTCCGGGAATGATGTCTGCTTATGTAGCAAGACCTAAGGAAGATAAAAAATACCCTGCAATTGTAATCATACACGAAAACCGTGGTTTAAATGCCCATATTGAAGATGTAGCTCGCAGAGCTGCCAAGGAAGGATTTTTAGCCATTGCGCCAAATGCACTTTCGGCAATAGGCGTTACCGCTGCCAATGAAGATGAAGCCAGACAAAAGTTTCAGGAGCTAAAGGCAGAAGATAGCTTGCAAAATTTTATCAACGTATTTGATTATTTAAATACCCGCAAAGATTACAATGGACTATCGGGTTGCGTAGGTTTTTGCTGGGGTGGTGCAATGGCAAATAACTTAGCGGTAAAAATAGCAAGTTTAAAAGCTGCGGTGGCTTTTTATGGTCGCCAACCAGCAGCAGCAGATGCAGCGAATATAAAAGCCGCTGTGCAATTGCACTATGCGTCTTTAGATGAGAGAGTAAATGCGGGTATTGCTGCATACGAAGTGGCGCTTAAACAGTACAACATTGGCTACGAACTATACATGTACGAGGGTGTAAACCATGCTTTCCACAATGATACTGCCCCGGCGAGGTTTAACGAAGCCGCTGCAAAATTAGCATTGCAACGTACCATCGATTTTTTTAAAAAACATGTAAAGTAGGCTTCTTGCATCTACTAAATTTCCTCTGTGATAATTATATGGCCACGTGTTTTTTACACTTAAAAAAAGGCTGCTTTAAAATGAGCAAACGAAGTGGTACCCTTCGGACATAAATCATTTTTTTATGTAGATACCAATCGGTATCTTGCAGTATGCGACAGCCAATAATAACCAAGGAACATGTATTAACAGAAGCTACCAAGCTCTTTAATACAAAAGGTTACAAGACTACCTCTATCAGTGATATCACCTCTGCCACTGGCTATACG
>JANMGS010000245.1:0-9133 GCA_031374745.1 Ferruginibacter sp.
CGGGATTGTGTCTAAAGGAAGCTTTTAAATACATTGACCACAAAGCTAAAAATAGCTGTTGGTTTACGAACACCCCACTGTGTACTACAAACCATGCTAAAATACAAAACCATTTAATAACAAAGGTTTAAGAATTTAAAAGCCAAAATAATCAGGAAAAATGATGAAAAACAGTGGTTTTAGCTGCAATGTGGGTTAAGTTAAACGCTTGAGCACTTTTTATATCAAAATATTCTTTAGGATACTTATCTCTTTTCAAAGTATCAACTATATTTTGATAAACTAATGTAGACTTCTGTAAATATTTTTTACCATTAAGTGTATCATGCATAAAAAAGAAGACCAATCCAGTGCTTGAAATAAAATCTGCTCTATACGGTCTTATTTTATTTAGCTTTAAAGATGTTCTCAGCGCCTTATCATATTCTTTTAGGATGAGACAATAGCCAAATAAATGTTCATAAGCAGACACGAAATCAGAATCAATTGCAATAGCCAATTCAGTCAATTTAATAGCTTTTTGATAATCACCAGTTGTTAATAAAACTTTTGTTGCGCTATCTATATACGAAACTGCTTTTGGATTAATACGCTTCTCTTTTTTAACTAATGAATTGTTACAAGAACTCAATAAAAAACAAAATCCCAATACTATAAATTTAAACATATTGCAATTTAACCCATATAGTAATAACACACTTCAAACAAACCAAACCATTCTTCGCCATACTTCCCTTAAATTTGTAAAAAATTATCTGCTATGAATCATACATTAATTACACACAATATTTTACGTTGGGCAGTTTTATTATTTGGCATTTGGGCTATATTCAATGCAATATCTGGCATTATCAAAAAAAGAAATTATACCAATGCCGATAATAAAGTAAACCTTTTCTTTATGATAAGCTGCGATATTCAATTATTGCTTGGGCTTATTTTGTATTTCAATGGCATTTGGTTTCAAAAAATAAAAGATGGTATGGGAGAAGTGATGAAAAATCCCATCGATAGATATTTTGCAGTAGAGCATGCGCTTATGATGATTATTGCTTGGCTATTGGTACACGTAGGTCGTAGCATGGTAAAGAGAGGAACCAGCGATGCGCAAAAACACAAACGCAGTTTAATTTATTTTGGCCTTGCCATTGTAATCATCTTGGCCATGATTCCTTGGCCGTACAAGCAAATCGGTATTGGCCGTTCATTATTTCCACAATTTTAATTTGAGTATGGCTAAGAAAGTAATTGAAAAACCAATCATTCTTATCACAAACGACGATGATATCACATCACCCGGTATTCGTGCATTGGTGGAAGCTGTAAAAGATTTGGGTCGTGTAGTAGTTGTAGCACCCGATAAGCCACAAAGCGGCATGGGGCACGCCATCACCATCGGCTCCCCCTTACGCATGCGAAAAATGGATTTGTTTGGCGAAATAGAAAGCTGGCAAACAAGCGGCACACCGGTAGATTGTGTAAAATTGGCTGTAGATAAAGTGCTGCACCGCAAGCCAGATATTTGTTTGAGCGGTATAAATCATGGTGCCAATCATTCCATCAATGTGTTGTACAGTGGTACTATGTCTGCCGCTATGGAAGCCAGCATAGAAGGCATACCCAGCATTGGTTTTTCCATGATGGATTATAGTTATGAAGCAGATTTGTCTGCCGCAAAACAAATTGTGTCCAAGATTGTGAAAGAAGTAATGAGCAAAAAACAGGACAAGCATTTGTTGTTAAATGTAAATATCCCAGCCGGCAGTATAGAGAGTATAAAAGGTATTAAATTGTGCAGACAAGCATATGCAAAATATGAGGAGGATTTTATAGAACGTACTGACCCACATAAGAAAAAATATTATTGGCTTACGGGCGCTTTCAAAAATTTTGATAAGTCCAAAGACACCGATGTATGGGCATTGGAGCACAATTATGTAAGTGTTGTTCCCGTACAATTTGATCTTACAAACTACAAACTAAAAGCGCAATTAGAAAAAAGCAAACTCTTTAAATAATGTTTAAGAAAGATAATTTTATATACGGCTGCGTACTTGGGGTGCTGGCACCTATTGCAGGTTTGCTTATGCTAAAATTTAGGAAGTTTGGGATGCTCAGTTTTAAAGAAGTACTTCAGTTTATGTATTATCAACCTGGCCATGGTTTAATAACAGCAGGACTAACAATCTCATTGATGATGAATGCTATTTTATTTACGCTCTACATAAACAAACGAAAAGACCAAACCGGTAAAGGGCTATTTATAACAACCGTTATTTATGGGGTTGTTATTTTGCTTATAAAATATTTGAGTTAGGATTTTTGAAAGACAACTCTATTGCTGTTTAAAAAATACAATGATAATTTTTTTAATGGCATTTGTTTGATAGTAACATCATGGCAGAAACTCTAATAATAAAAAAAGCGATTGAAGAAATTGAGACTAGAACGCTCAGCATGACAAATCAATTTTTAGAAATTCACAAAATTGCTTACACAGATAATAAACCAAAAATTGCAAGAGTAGATAGTTCTAAAACAGATAAGGCAACCGTTTATTTCAATGTTGAAGGAGAAGCGTTTTTTTTTGCTGTTTATCTTGATTTAAATCCAACCATATCAGTTAAATGGTCAGACTCAGAACCTTATCATTCCGTTTATTTTCGAGCCTGGTCCAAAACTTTATCTTTGAATGAACTAAAAACATTTACAAGATTAATTTCAGTAAGAGGAACAAATAAAGGCGACAAAAAAATACCCGAATCTAACAATGGTATAGTGTGGTCATTAAGTTCCATCGATTTTGAACCAAATCCAGAACCAGAAAAATTTGAAGAAAAGCTAACAAAATTACTTGACTATTTGGAACAGGATATAGTTGGAGTTGAAAAACTTGTGAAGGATGCAGGTGGGTATATTCAAGTATATTCTTCATTTCACAATGGTAACACTTCAATTGGTGGGCATCATATCAATAAAGATCACATTAATAGAATGAGTAAACTAAATCTTGCAATTGATTTTGATATCAGTGCAGAAGGAAACTTTTTCAAATAATACTTCGTGATGCTATAATAAATAACAACAAAAACACTATTATTTTTGGTTGCCCTATTTATATCAAATTAATATTTCTATCCACTACAACAACCCATCCACAAATTGCCTCCCATCAAACACCAATAAATCTTCCATTTTTTCACCCACACCAATAAACTTTACGGGTATTTTAAATTGATCGGCTATAGCAATTACTACACCCCCTTTTGCGGTGCCATCTAATTTTGTTATAGTAAGTGCTGTTACTTCTGTAGCGGCAGTAAAATGTTTTGCTTGCTCCAAGGCGTTTTGCCCGGTACTGCCATCCAATACCAGCATTACTTCATGTGGTGCATCTGGTATTACTTTTTGTATTACTTTTTTTATTTTACTTAACTCGTCCATCAAATGCGCTTTGTTGTGCAAGCGTCCAGCGGTATCTATCAATATTACATCGCTGTTGCGTGATACGCCACTCAAGACCGTATCGTATGCTACAGATGCTGGGTCGCTGCCTTGCTCCCGCTTTACAATGGGCACTCCTGTACGATCGCTCCAGATGGTAAGTTGCTCCACTGCAGCTGCACGAAAAGTATCTGCTGCACCCAGCAAAACTGCTTTACCCGCTTTAGAAAAATTATGTGCCAGCTTTCCTATTGTAGTTGTTTTACCTACACCATTTACACCTACAACCAATATTACATGCGGTTTATGCCCAGCAGGCAATTCGTAATTTTCGTAAGAGGTATCGCTAGACGACTTTACCAACAAGGCTTCTATTTCTTGTTTTAGAATACCATTGAGCTCTGTTGTATTTAAGTATTTATCTTTTGCAACACGCTTTTCTATGTTATCAATAATTTTTACAGTTGTTTCTATTCCCACATCTGCACTTACGAGGGCGTCTTCAAGGTTGTCCAACACTTCTTCATCTACCGTACTCTTTCCTGCAATGGCTTTGGTTATTTTACTAAAAAAACCTTCCCTGGTTTTTTGCAAACCAGCATCCAACGATTCTTGTTGTTGTTTCTTTCCAAATAATTTGTCAAATAAGCCCATGGTATTTGTATAATTGAATTGTATGCTTACAAAAGTAACTTGAATCCATCTAAGAAAATGTAGTATTTCTTACTTTCCCTTTAGCCAATAAAAATTACCTGTTTCCTTCATAAAGCCAGTTGTTCCTTAAAAAATTTATTCCACTTTGCTTGCTGTTCTACATTTATACTATGATTAGACTCCTCGTCATATAACAAACCCAACTCATAGTATTTCTTCATTGTATCATTAAATATTGCTTGCAACTTTTCGTTTATATTTTTTTTTGTAAATGTTGTTTCTTTTACTTTTTTCAACAGCTCATTCATACAAAGTATGCCGGTGTTAAAATGCCCTTGCTCATGTTCAAGCAACTCATCTGTGCCTTTTCCCTTTTTTAACCAAGAATTACTTGAACTGAAAGTTAAAATAACTTCAAACTTTCCAATAGTCATTTCATCCCCTTTAAATTGCACATTGGATACATTGTATTTTATATTCCAAAATGTTAGCGCATTGTATGAACTGCTTTCATCGGGTTTTCCAGTAAAATCGCTCCAAACCAGCGGCCTGTTGCCCTCTTTATCGCCTATAAACACTTTTTGTGCTTGCAGGCTTTGCATGAAAAAAACCACCAAAATGGATAATATCAATTTCATCTTTAATTATTTATTCAAACTAAAAAAGCCATCCCAATTTACTTGGAATAGCTCTCTTTATAAAATTACGATCAATAAAAATTATTGAGCTAAAACTTCTTGTACTTTGTCTTTGTGAACGATAGACTCTTTAAAAGTATATGCGCCTGTCTTTGGACTACGCACTGTACGAATAAGCTTGGTCCAGTTTTTTGCGTCTGCCGCTCCTTTTAAATCTTTGATTTTAGCGTTCTTTGATGCTCCTTTTGCCATGATATTTTATTTTATGAATTGTAAATTGGCTGTTTGGCTCTATGTCAGAAATAAATTCCTACATGCCAATCAACTATTTAATTTCTTTGTGAACAGTTACTTTTTTAAGAATTGGGTTAAATTTCTTCAACTCCAAACGCTCTGTTGTATTCTTTTTGTTTTTGGTAGTTATATAACGACTTGTACCCGGTTTCCCGCTAGCTTTGTGTTCTGTACACTCCATAATAACTTGTACCCTGTTGCCTTTCTTTGCCATTGTTATTGTTTATAAAGTTGAAAACAGTTAATCTGCAAAACAGACTTCTATTTACTTTGTTGATTGTTACCTTGTTAGATTTTTGCTCCTGCCGCACGCATACCTTTTACAGTAGCATACAAGCCGTTCTTGTTAATAGTACGGATAGCTTCAGAAGACAATTTCATTGTAATCCATTTATCTTCTTCTGCAAGAAAATAACGCTTCGTTTGCAAGTTTGGTAAAAACCTGCGCTTCGTTTTTATATTTGAGTGAGAGACTTTATTACCTGTAATTGGTCTCTTTCCTGTAAGTTCACATACTCGTGCCATTGTCCTTAAATTTTGGACGGCAAAAGTAATGAATTATATTCATAACTATGGGAGAAATCTAATTATTTTTTATCTATTCCTGTTTCTTCATAGAAAAAAAAGTAAGATTGGCTAAAAATTCCCAAAAATTAAGCCCGATTTATTGGCTTAACTGCCCTTATAAGCCTAAACATCTGCAATAAAATGGCTAAAAGTATCAAAGCAACCCCAATATAAAACTCTTTGTGCACCATTTTTCCCTCTCCAAAAAATATAAAAGCCAATGCAATACCATACAAAGGCTCCAGATTATACATTAAATTACAAGTAAATGCAGATATTTTTTGTAGCGCTTTCAGTTGAAGATCAAAACATAATACGGTGCAAACCACCGCTAAAATGAGTAACCAACCTGCATCAGATAATGTTGGTAAATAATAAGTTACAACAGAAAACTTCACATAAAAAGGCAAAAGTATCGTAAGCAATACTAAGCCGCCTGCAAGCTCATAAAATGTAAGGGTACGGGGAGAAAATTCTTTTACCAATTGTTTGTTGAATATGGGAAACAGCGCAGCAGCAAATGCCGACAAAAGTCCATAAACGATACCTATCTTAAACTGGGGATGAAAATCGAAAATGATATAAATACCCAATATTGCTAATAAACCAAGAAACACTTCGGGAAATATTATTTTCCTTCTAAAAATGAAGGGTTCCAACAACGATGAAAAGAAGCCTGCTGAAGATAAACAAACCAATGACACAGAAATATTACCATATTTTACACTTCCATAAAAACATACCCAATGAAAAGCTATAATGCCTCCTACCCCAGTCATGCGCAGCAGATTTTTTGGAGACTGTGCTGTAAATTCCTTTTTTAAATACAAAATGACTGCCAACACAACGATGGTAATAAATAACCTATACCATACAAGAAGGCCTTCGTTCAATGTAATTAGCCTGCCAAGCACCGCTGTGAAGCCTGCAAGAAAAACAGCAATATGAAGTTGTATGAATGCTTTTTTCATTTTTATAGATGGGCAAAGATAATGAGATATGGTGCTGAATTAAGTAAGATGGATGCCAACATATGTTTAGACCAACCAATAGCCCAACAGTATCTGTAAAAAATCTCGAACAAAACAGTGGTTTTACCCGCTTCGATAATAGTTGAAAAATGCGGTAATGCTCATGCGCTGCGGCGGAGGGAGCGGTGTACGTATGTGTATATGCATGCCGTCCATAGGCGGCAGAGGCATATACACATACGTACGGAACAGCGACTAAGGCCGAACAACTGCTGCCAGCCACACTTTTGCCCACAGCGCCTTAGTCCTATTTCCATTAAGTTTTGTTTATAATTGGCCATGTGTACATTCATACCTGTAGAAATTTTTGCAAAAAATGATTGAAGGCTTTATCCCACGAGCAAACATCCCTATATTTGCGACCGTATAACTAACTTTAATATGAGCTATAAACGCATCAACAACATTACAGGATGGCTAGTGTGCATCATTGCATGTGCCGTGTATATTTTAACAATGGAAAAGAATGGCAGTCTGTGGGATTGCGGCGAGTTTGCCTCTAGTGCATACAAGCTTCAAGTACCACACTCCCCAGGTGCTCCGTTTTTTGTTTTAATCGGCAGATTGTTTATGGCACCATTTGGGCCCGAAAATGCAGCCACAGGCATCAATTTAATGAGTGCATTGGCAAGTGGTTTCGCTATCTTATTTTTATTTTGGACTATTACACATTTTGCAAAGAAAATAGCAACAAAGGGTGGCCAGGAATTGGATGGCGGTAAAATTGCTGGAATCATTGCTGCGGGTGTAGTAGGTGCCTTGGCTTATACTTTTTCTGACACTTTTTGGTACGATGCTGTAGAAGGGGAAGTGTATGCATTGTCATCTTTCTTTACAGCGCTTATTTTTTGGCTAATGCTTAAATGGGAGAACGATGTAACGGCTGAACAAGCTGCTGGTATTACAGGGCATTTTACAAAGGCAGATAGATACATTGTAGTTATATTTTTCCTGATGGGCCTTTCTATTGGTGTGCATTTATTAAACTTACTTACCATACCTGCTATGGGTATGATCTACTTTTACAAAAGATATACCGTTACCCCTTGGAAAACATTGTTTGCTTTCCTTATAAGCTGTGGTATTACAGGTTTGGCTTTAAAAGCGCTCATTCAATGGACCATCAAAGGTGCTGGCTCATTCGATATCATATTCGTTAATTCTTTCGGCCTACCTTATTTTTCTGGCTTTGCATTTTTCTTTGTAATGTTAGCCGTATTGGCTTGGTTTGGTTTAAAAATAGCCAACAATAAAAATTGGAATTTATTGAAGCTTGGTTTGTGGTGTTTCCTATTTATTGCGCTGGGAGTATTTACCTCCTATTGCACAACGCTAGTGCGCAGCAATGCAAACGTAGCGGTAGATATGAACGAAGTAGACAATCCTGTAAATTTAATGAGTTACCTTACCCGTGAGCAGTATGGAGATTGGCCTATACTATATGGGCAAGATTTTACCGCTCAAATTCAAGATTCAAAAGTTACTGAGACTTATATAAAAGCTGACGGCAAATATGTTAAAGAAGGTAGAAAAGTAGATTATGTATATGCGCCAGAAGACTTACATTTCTTCCCCCGTATGTGGGACCAAAGCAACGACCAAGGAAGAGCAGATTATTATGCCAGCTTTATGGGCATTGGAAAAAACAAAGATGGTACGTATGAAAGGCCACCAACTATGGGTGACAACATTAGCTTTTTTGCACAATACCAAATAAACTGGATGTACTGGCGTTATTTTATGTGGAATTTTGCTGGCAAACAAAATGACGTACAGGGCTCTTACATGAGTAATGTAAGAGATGGAAATTGGAAAACGGGTATTGGCTTTTACGACAATATGCGCCTTGGTGACCAAAACAAAATGCCAGATACCTTAAAGAACAATAAAGCAAACAATAAGTTGTTCCTTTTACCATTTATTTTAGGAATACTAGGTTTGGTTTACCAGATAAAAAACGACAAAAGAGATGCATTGGTCGTTGGCTTGTTCTTCTTCTTCACTGGTTTTGCTATTTCCCTTTACTTAAATATGGCTGGCAACCAGCCTCGTGAAAGAGACTATGCATTTGTAGGTTCGTTTTATGTCTTTGCAATATGGATTGGGTTAGGCGTTTTATATGTAAAAGATTTGTTGATTCCTGTGCTAAAAAACAGTCGCAATGCAGCTATAGCGGCAGGCATCATTTGTACCCTGGCTGTACCTGTATTAATGGCTTCGCAAGAGTGGGACGACCACGATAGAAGCCAGAAAACTATGGCGCCAGACCTTGCCAGAGATTACCTAGAAAGTTGTGCACCAAATGCAATTTTATTTACGTTTGGTGACAACGATACCTACCCACTATGGTATGCACAAGAAGTGCTAGGTGTGCGCCCAGATATACGTGTAATGAATACCAGCTTATTGGGTACAGACTGGTATATAAATCAATTGCGTTACAAAGTAAACCAGAGCGACCCTGTAGATGTTATTTGGACAACAGAACAAATAAGAGGTTCTAAT
>JANMGS010000258.1:0-4713 GCA_031374745.1 Ferruginibacter sp.
AAGACCTGCTAAGAGTGGGGATAAAACAATTTCCAGCCATCCTATAACTTCTACGGCATAGTCAAAAAAAGACATTTTGTTTTCTTTTGTTTCTTTGGTTGTAGTTTTTTCTTTCAAGGTTGGGCCGCTTTCAGTGCAGCTTTTATTTATCAGTACCCCATCTACCGATTCAATTTTGTCTAACCGTATGACTTGTCCATTATCAAGCAAAATAAATTCTTCTTTTGCTTTGGTATAAACATCTATAATCCTTGCCTTTAATTGCTCAAGATCACCATTTTTGGCTTTATACTCTATTTCACAAACAACGTTCAGTGTAGCTTTAGCTAATAAAATGTCGTAGGTGTTACAATCAATAGGAGTGTAGGTTTTCTTTTTCAATTTAGTTAAATGTTATATAATCGTAATTTTTAAAATAATAATTTTCTTATTTACTCGTTATAGGTGTAAATATCCTGTAAATGAAAAATTTATCCATCATTTCCGCCATTGCATTTTTTCTTTTAATTGTAATTGTAGTAATCAATATAGCTACTCGTCATTAAATACTCAATTTAAAAAATTGTACCTTAAGCTGGCTTGTTTATGTAGTTACAAAAACTTAAATGCTTGATAGATTACTTGTGAAGCTTTTTAAAATACTTACTAAATAATTCATCTACCTTGTAATACATATTTTGTTGGTTTGATGGATCAATATTGGGGCCATAGGCATCATTAAAAAAAGCTATATTATTTTCTTTGGCATCAATAATAATAGCATACAAGCTTAAATAATTTTTATCTGGAATATAAGCGTTACCTAATCCAAACACTACAGCAGTCAAAGCTCCTAGCATTAGTTGATTGTTGTAATTTTTTTGTGTCCTACTAAATCCTTCAGCAAATATTAGCAACCCAAATCTTTTTCCGTTTGTTTCTAAAATTTTGTCCAAAAATGGGGTGATCTTTACATCAGTAGTTTTCTTAGCAATTTTCATTGCCACAAACAGCAACTTTATTTCAGTATTAATTTTTTCATTGGCTACACTGTCTTTAGAATAGAAATACTCCCAAACAGGTAACTTTAGTTTGTATTTAAAAATGGTATTGGTGAGGTTAAAATTTGTTTCTTTTGAAATGGCTTCATTATACAAAACCTTATTCTCTTTTTCCATTGTAAATACAGATACAATTGGCTGAAAAAGGTACATTTCTTTTATCTCTGTGGCCTTTACTTTTTATGACATGTATTTATTGGCACACCCAAAAAGAGATAAAAAAACAAGCCCACACAGTAATAGTTTAATTACTTTCATTTAAGATAACATTTTAGTATTATTTCCTCTTAAAAATTTTAGTTCGTTTCATTTTCAATGATAAACTTTCGCAACATATTCAATGCATTGATGACAGTTAACCTGATGTTTAATTGCCTATCGAACCGGAAATAAAACTTTTGGGTAATTAAATTGTGTTTATTTCCTACACAAACCCAAACAGTACCTGCTGGTTTATCTGGCATTCCACCGCCTGGCCCCATAATGCCAGATACTGCGATTGTATAATTGGAACCAATGTTATGCAAAGCCCCTAATGCCATTTCTCTTACAACATCTTCACTTACTGCACCAAATGTTTCCAGCGTTGTTTTTTTTACTTGTAATAAGTCCTCTTTGGCAGCATACGAATAACTGACAACGCTTCCGTCATAAAAAGAAGAGGACCCAGCTATCGAGGTAATTAAGTGTGCAATATATCCACCAGTACAACTTTCGGCTGTGCACATGGTTTCCCCTTTTTTTAATAATAAATTACCAACTACTTTTTCCATTGGTTCATCAATATTGGTGACGAGGTAATCTTGTACAACTTTTTGTAGATGAGAAAACTGTTTTTCTAGTGTAATATTATTTTGCGCAGCATCGTCAGAAGTGGCGGTAAGTCTTAGCCTTACCATACCATAACTAGGCAAGTAAGCAAGCTTCATATTGGTAGGTAATTTTTGCTCAAAATCTATAAGCATATCTGCCAATGTACTTTCGCCAATAGCCGCTACCAACAATGTACGATGGCCAATATGTGCAGTGGTATATTTTTTTTGCAAAAGAGGAATCACATCATCTGTCATCATTCCTTTCATTTCATGTGGTACACCAGGCATGCTTACAAATGTTTTTTCTTTGCCATCTATATTTTCGAAAAAAATCATTCCAGGCGCAGTCCCTCTTTTATTTTGCATTACTGTACAGATATCTGGCACTTCTGCCTGTTTTTTATTTCTTTCTGTAAATGGTCGTTTTAGAATATGCTCAAAAATGTTTTTCACATTTTCAAATGCCGCTTCATCTACAACCATTTTGCCTCCAAAGTAGGAACACAATAGTGGCTTTGTAATATCATCTGCAGTAGGGCCAAGGCCTCCGGTTATCATTATGATGTCTGCTATTTTTTTTTCTTCATCCAATGCTGTTTTTATGGCATCGTAATCATCGCCCACTGCCACACGCCTGGTAATTACAAAGCCAGCCTTGTTCATCTCTTGTGCTATGAATGCACTGTTTGTATCTACTACTTGCCCTATCAACAACTCATCGCCAATAGTAATTATGGAAGCTTTAATCATTTAATATTTTTAAAATAACTAATTGAATTTTGTTGTAAGCCTTTTTTGTAAATTGAAAAGCATTATTTTATAACCACTTCTTTTATCAGCATTTCTCCCAATGCTTCATTTACCAGCGCTATTATTTTTTCTTTTTGGTAAATCAATTCGTTTTTTAATGGTGCCACTGTTGTGGAAACAAAAAGGGTAGTACCAATTATTTGAATCTTATCGGTGTATTTTGCTACGGTTTTACCCATTATTTTTTCCCATAGCTCTTCTATTTGCACTGCCTGAATGCCTGATTTAAGTTTGCTCTTTTTTAAAAATAATTGTAGGGCTTCACCCAAAGATAATTCTGCCATTTTCTTATTTTAAAGTTCAATTATTTGTCCTTCAATTGCTAACTGCTCAAAAATAGTTATTAATCTTTGCTTATGCGTGTCTGTTATAAAAACTTGTCCATCATTTTCTTTACAAACCCAATGTAAAAGCCTATTCATGCGATTTTCATCTAATTTTTCAAAAACATCATCTAGTAAAAGAATGGGGCTGAAATTATTGTGATCTTTTAGTAGTTGATATTGGGCTAGTTTTAATGCGAATAATAAGCTTTTTCTTTGCCCTTGTGAAGCAATCGTTTTAAATGGTTGTCCATTTAAGGTAAACTGGATATCGTCCTTATGTATTCCTGCACTACTGCGTTGTATTATTCGGTCACGCTCTTGGGTGCGTAATAATAGCGCTTCAAATGATTCTATTTGCAAGTGACTAGAATAAGCAAATTTTATTTCTTCATTATTCTCTGCAATGCGATGATAAAAAGATTCTATTAACGGAATTAGTTTTGTTGTGTAAAACGTCCTTTTCTCAAAAACAATTTTTCCAGGTTCAGCTAGCTGGGTATTTATAACGTCCAACAATATTTTATCAAAGTTTTTTTGGTCTGCAAATCTTTTTAGTAAACTATTGCGCTGTTGCAACACTTTATTGTAAATCATTAGTTGTTGCAGGTATTCATTGTCGAGTTGGCAAATGACCGTATCGAGGTATCTTCTTCTTCCTTCGCTGCCTCCAGTAATAATTTCTACATCATCTGGTGCAATAATTACTGCAGGTAAAAGCCCAATATGTGCCGATAATTTTTCATATTGCCTTTCATTTAAATAAAATTCCTTTTTGCCAGTACCTCTATGAATGCAAACTACTTTTTGAAATACGTCATTGTTATCAAAATCTGCTTCTAGTCGAAATCCCTCTTTCTCAAAATTTACATTGAGTGAATCGGTAACAGTAAAATAACTTTTGGTAAAACAGCAATAGTAAATAGCGTCTAGTAAATTTGTTTTTCCTACACCGTTTAGCCCACATATTCCTATTACGCTTTTTGTAAATACCACATTTGACAAGGCATAATTCTTAAAATGGGTTATAGATATCTTTTGTAAACGGAGCATTGCGGCAAAGATACTATGCAGGCAGCTTAGTTTGCTATTATTGAAATGCTTTGCAAATTATTTTTCTGGCAACGTATACCATCTATTTTTTTTGTATATAAATTCAACCAGTTAGGTACTATTCTTTCATAAATAACAATACATTTGTAATTAACCAGCTATTAGTATTATGCAGTTATCAACTCTATTGCAAAGGTTTAACGAACCAGAAACATTAAAAATGGCCAAACTTGGCCGAGAGCTTAGAGCGAAAGGAATAGACATAACCGATCTAAGTTTGGGCGAGCCCGACTTTGATACCCCTGACCATATAAAGGCTGCTGCTAAATTGGCTATCGATGAGAATTATAGTCATTACACACCTGTTGTAGGTTATCTTGATGTAAGAGAAGCCATTTGTAGTAAGCTATTACGTGATAATGATTTGGTATACAAGCCAGATCAAATTATTGTAAGTACTGGTGCCAAGCAAAGTATTGCCAATGCTGTGCTAGCATTAATAGAGCAAGGCGATGAAGTAATTATTCCCACACCATATTGGGTAACATACAGCGAAATTGTAAGGCTTGCAGGGGGTACTGTTATTTTTGTACATACTACCATCGAAAATGGTTATAAAATAACTCCCGCAGAATTGGAGGCTTCTATAACGGAAAATACAAAGTTATTCAT
>JANMGS010000315.1:0-2240 GCA_031374745.1 Ferruginibacter sp.
TGTTGTAGAAATATTTAAAAAATAATTAAACCCCCATAAAATTATCATGAAAAAATTCAGTTCCTATTTTTTACTTGCAAGTTTACTTGTATCTGTTTCGTGTAAAAAAAGTACGACGCCAACGCTGGCTCCCATTCCTGTGCCTGTCCCTACAGTAGTTACACCGCTAATAACACTTCCGGCAGGTTGGAAATTCAATAGCACTTTGTCTATAAATTTTCCGCTGGGTAGCATACAGGCTTATAAATTTGATACCATTTGGGCCGGCAGAAATACGAAAGCTGTTTGCTTGGTTTACAACAGTGCCAACACTGGCATTGAGTTTAAGCCTGTAATATCTGCTACAGCAAAAAAGCCAACTGAGTTTTTTGCGCAGGAAACGGGGGTTTACGCATGTATAAATGGCGGCTATTTTGGTGGCAACCAGTCTTTCAGTTTAGTTAAGTACAACAATACTGTTTCATCAGCCAATGTAAAAATTTTAAACAGAACTTTTAATGGCATTAGCACCCCGTATTACCCTACCAGGGCAGCTTTTGGTGTTACATCTGCTGGTGTACCGAGTATAAACTGGATTTACAGTGTTGGTGCGGGCAATGATAATATTTACAGTTATCCAACGGTAAGTCCAAATGTAGAAGGGCAAGCACCACAACCAGAACCTACAGCTAGTTTTCCTACAGGCGGAAGCACATGGAATGTTGCTAGTGCAATAGGAGGTTCGCCCATGTTGGTAAAAAATAATGCTGTAAACATTTCGGACATTGCAGAAATGATCAGTATCAATAACACGACTTCCCGCCCACGCTCTGCTATTGGTTACACAGCCAATGGTATGGTTGTAATCCTTGTAATAGAAGGTGATAACGCCGCCGGCGGTTATGTAGGCATGAACCTTGTAGAACTTGCAGATATGATGCGCAGTCTTAGTTGTACAAATGCTATCAATCTTGATGGTGGAGGATCGTCGATGATGGTCATTGGAGGGCAACAGGTGATAAGGCCTGGAGATGCAACAGGAGAAAGACCAGTGGTAAGTGCTGTGGTAATAAAGCAACGATAATTTTATCCGATTTGTAGGAAGTTGTGTAGTAAGTATAGAGGATGTTTTTCATCTTTCAAATAAGAAAAAAAAATTCACAGTCAAAAAAAAAGAGGCTGTCTCCTATTTTTGAGACATCCTCTTTTCTGCATTAATCCAACCTGGTAAATCAGCATTTCAAATAAAAAAGTGTTGTGCTTGTATAGGTTTTAATCAATTGAATAAAAACCTTCTTTTTATACAGCATTTAAAAAAGTAGAATTATAGGATTTGAAACACCCTTGTTGAAAACTACGTTTTCCAAAACCAACCCTTCTTTGTGCAAAATATTGTTATTAAAGAAACAATGCCCATAAATATTACACCTTTTAAAAACCCGGGCCAAACACCGCTATTCATATTATCAAAAATACTGTGGAGACCCGTAAGTTGTAGGATTGGCATTAGCAATAAACTTCCTGCAACATATGCCAACATTGGGTTGCGCCCAATTAAGCTGAGGTAGTTATTTACTGCTGATGCCATCTTGAATTGTGCCATACTGCTAAATGCAATGAGCATAAAAAATGCCAGCCCACTCGTTACAAAATAATAGCTGTAGGTAGAATGATCTTTTCGTATGCCACCTTCGTACGCTTCAAAAAATAAACCCAGCAGTAATAAATAAGACCCTGCCGAAAAAAACTTTCTTAATAAATGATCCTTATAGGTGCTTGTTTTATTAAAAAAATAAAAGAGCAGGATTAATAAGCCAACAGAAACAGCAAGATTAATTTCTAATTGCCTTGTGAATAAAAAAATTGTGTTGGTCACAACAATTGCCAGAGAGATAAGTGCTATTGGAAAAGTAAATGGTTTCTGTGTTTTTGTAATGGTCTGTAAACTATTTTCGCTATTGGCCTTCAGTAAATAATCGCCGGAAATCGTACCCGGAATGATGATGAATAAATATTTTAAAAAATAGAACTGGTACAGCCAATTAAACTTAAGCGCACCAATATGGGAAAAATTATAAATTTCGCTCACCCAGCCGCCTTCTGGTTCTTTTGCTGCAAAAAATACAGCCATTACAAAAGGTAAAATACCTATTCGCAACAACATATTATCCTTTGTGAACCACCAAATAATTGTACCAAAAAAAGCCATATTTGCCAATACAATAATAATGATATCACTCTTGGTAAAACTAAATGCCTCC
>JANMGS010000029.1:0-5715 GCA_031374745.1 Ferruginibacter sp.
TAAAATTAATAATTGGGGTATTGCCTGCTTTATTGCTTGGGTTTTTGTTCTCTAAAAGGATAGATGCATTATTGGATAGTGCCACTACCGTAGCCATTGCCTTATTAATTGGTGGCATCATTCTTTTGTTTATTGATAAAGTCTTTACGAATCCTACAATACACAAGGAAACAGAAATAAAGCCTCAAAATGCCTTTATGATAGGCGTATGGCAATGCTTGGCCATGATACCTGGTACAAGCCGCAGTGCAGCATCTATTATTGGTGGAATGCAACAAGGGCTTACCCGCAGCGAAGCTGCAGAATTTTCTTTTTTTCTTGCTGTACCTACTATGCTAGCTGCTACAGGTTACAAACTCTTAAAATATTATAAAGAGGCTGGTGGCTTTTCTGCTGAGGAAATAAAACTACTAGCAGTTGGAAATATTGTTGCATTTATTGTTGCCATAATAGCCATAAAATTCTTTATAAATTTTGTAAAAAAATATGGTTTTAAAGTATGGGGTATTTATAGAATTGTTTTAGGAGTTGTATTGTTGTTATTGATTTGGATGGGTTTTATTCAAGGATAAGTTTGTTTTTCGTTTCTCGTTTTTCGTTTCTCGTTTCTCGTTTAGTATTGTTTTGTTTGTTGTTGGCGCCTATTAAATTGTGCGTAGATTTGTTTTGTGTTCTTTTAGTTTCTAACTTGAATAAAGATTACCATTGCTTTTCAAACAATAATTTTTATTTTACTTATTTAATTATTACCATGCAAACTGCTTCAAAAAAAGTTATTAATGGATGGGCCATGTTTGATTGGGCTAATTCTGTTTACAATTTAGTAATTACTTCCACCATTTTCCCTGCGTATTACGAATCTATAACTGCCGAGCGAACAGAAGGCGGTATATCTTACGTACGTTTTCTTGGTAGAGAATTTGTAAATACATCATTGTATAATTACACTTTGGCATTTGCATTATTAATTGTAGCCATCATTTTACCATTACTCACTTCTATTGCCGATTACAGGGGAAATAAAAAAAGCTTTATGGCTTTCTTTTTCACCCTAGGAAGTATTGCTTGTGCATCGCTTTATTTTTTTAATAGTAGCCATACTTTATGGCTGGGCATATCCTGTATGATAATTGCCTGTGTGTGTTTTTGGAGCAGTTATGTTTTTAGTAACTCCTTTTTGCCTGAGATAGCAGCCCCAGAAGATAGAGACCGGGTAAGTGCCAAGGGCTTTTCATATGGTTATATAGGGAGTGTTATTTTGCAATTAATCTGTTTCGTATTTGTTATGAAATATGAATGGTTTGGTATTTCACAAGCTGAAGGCTCAAGAATATCCTTTTTATTGGTGGGTATTTGGTGGTTAAGTTTTGGCTATTTTTCTTTATCGAGATTGCCTAAACCACTTGCCGCAGGCCTTGCAACTTCAAATAAAAATATTATTGCTGGTGGTTATAAAGAATTAATAAAAGTTTGGTTTCAAATAAAAAACATGCCTGTTATAAAAAGATACCTAGGCTCTTTTTTCTTTTACAATATGGGTGTACAAACTGTTATGCTAGCTGCCACGCTTTATGGCAAAAGCGAACTTGAAATTCCTGTTTCAAATCTGATAATTGCTATTTTGCTTATTCAATTGGTTGCTATCCCTGGTGCATTTTTTATAAGCAAGCTTTCAGGCATTGTGGGCAATTTTAAAGCATTAATGGTTGTAATATTTTTTTGGATATTGCTTTGTATTGCCGCTTATTTTGTTCCAAAACATGCCATTGTTCAATTTTATATTTTAGGAGCTTGCGTTGGTTTTGTTATGGGAGGTATTCAATCGCTGAGCAGAAGTACTTACAGCAAGCTAATGCCCGAAACAAAAGACACCGCTTCTTTTTTTAGTTTTTATGATGTTACAGAAAAAGTGGCTGTTGTAATTGGTATGTTAAGTTTTGGATACATAACAGAAATTACAGGTTCTCAAAGGTTATCTGTATTGGCATTAATGATCTTTTTTATTATAGGATTGGTAATTTTATATAGTGCTTTAAAAAAACAACAAGCGGAAGTAAAATCAAATGAGACGCTATAGAATGGTTAATGCCAACCCAGCTATTCATTGGCCATACTACATCAAGGCAGTAAGTTTTCATAGAAGCATCCGCTTTTTAGTATAGAGAAAAATATTTAACAAAAAAAGAACGAATGAAATTATTTAGCATAAATACTGGTTATTTTAAACTAGATGGTGGCGCCATGTTTGGCGTAGTACCAAAAAGTATTTGGAACAAAATAAATACCGCAGATGAAAACAACATGTGCAGTTGGGCATTGCGTTGTTTGCTTATACAAGATGATGAAAGACTTATCTTGGTAGATACCGGTATGGGCAACAAGCAAGATCAAAAATTCTTTGGACATTATTATTTACATGGTGATGATACATTGGAAAAATCTTTGGCTACACATGGTTTTACAAAAGATGATATTACAGATGTAATCCTTACACATTTGCACTTTGACCATTGTGGTGGTGCCATAATAAAAGAGGGAGAGCAGTTTGTTCCTGCATTTAAAAATGCTACTTATTGGAGCAATGAAAGACATTGGAAATGGGCTATCGAACCCAATGATAGGGAGAAAGCATCCTTTCTTAAAGAAAATATTTTACCCATATTAGAAAGCGGTAAATTAAAATTTATAGAAACGAGTGCCAATGAGTTTCCGCCAAACATTATGATACGCCAAGTGTTTGGCCACACAGAAGCCATGATGCTACCGCAAATAACATACAAAGGAAAAAGCATTTTATATATGGCAGATTTATTACCCTCTGCTGGTCATATTCCTTTGCCTTATGTAATGGCTTATGATATGTTTCCGCTTACTACTTTAAACGAAAAAAAATCTTTCCTTACAGAAGCATTCGAAAATGAGTACGTTTTATTTTTTGAACATGACCCACAAATTGAATGCTGTACATTGCAAATGACAGATAAAGGAATAAGATTGAAAGATAGTTTTAAACTGAGCGATTTGTAAATAGCCGTGCTTTCAATTTAAAAAAAATAATAAAATGGGGTGTAAAAATATTTTACGCCCCATTTCGATTTTATTTCAAAAAAATTATCGGAAAGATCTTAATGAAGTTAACGGGTAGCGTAATCCTGAATAGGCCATCATATCTACTTTTATTGATCCAACAGAGATGGGGCTTTCTACTCTAAGTATAAGATGATTGGGATCATCGCTCACCCAAGCAGTCATTTTTTCGCCGCCAGTAAAAAGGGTACCTTTTATAAGTAGTGGCTTAAATTTTATTGCATTAAATTTCCCGTATTGTGTTTTTATTTTTTCTTTACCCATGTAACGTATGTACAAATGATAAATTTCATCATCTAAAAACATATCAAAAGGTATTTTGTCTCCTACTTTGTATTTATCCCAATCTATATTTCTTGCATAATACATGGCACTTACCACATCTTGCATACAATCGGTAATTTTAAATACACCATTGGTGCTCACGGCTGTATTTGCTGTTTGGTTAAAAGTTACGTTGTTGTAAATTTTATAACCCCCTTCGTCTACATTTCTAAGGAATTTGTAGGGCGATAAGGTTTCTACATCAATATAACTTTCATACCGGTCTCTAACTTGAAAAAACTTATCAAAAAAAGGATAGGTTTTTCCTTCACCAACACAATGATAAACTGGTTTTCCATTAAAACGCTCAAGTGTAGTAGTAAAAGAAGCTTCTCCTGCACCTATGTAAGCTCCCATGGCGTTGTAAAAAACTTTCATGATAACCTTTTCACCCGCCTGGAATGCCGTGTTTTTAATGCCACAAAATTCGCCTTTCTGTGCATATGAAAATGAAACCACCAATGAAAGTAACGTAAGAAGGTATATGCGTTTTGTAAAATTTATCATTTTTCTTTTAAAATTTTAATTCCTAAAATAAGCAAGCTTCCCACTATTGCCGGCACTACAAGGTTAATTATAAAAATACCCAAGCCCGCAGCTTGTATTCCCAAGAAATTATTGCTGTATAACTGCAAAATTTCTAAACTAGCTGCTGCACGAATGGGCAATTCTGCAAATCCAATTGTAGGCGCCATTGCCATTACCAAATAAAATATTGATAATAACTTAAAACAAACAAAGAAACTTATTTGCACTTGCATTACATGCAAGAGTAAAATATACTGCAAAATAAATACCGAGTATCTTAAAAAAGATAAAAATAAAATTCTTAACAATTGTTTACGTGAAAATGAATTTAACAAAACGATATGCGGCACAAACTTTTTTAAGAATCCTACCCTACTTAAGAATTTTACAACCAATCCTACTCGTAGGTATAAGAGAATAAGAAAAATAGCAGCACTTAGGCTTAAATACAACAGTATATCAGCTGTGTAAGCAGGCAATGATTTAAAAAGCAATAGATCGGTACTAAAAAAACGTAGGGATACTAAAGCAACAAAACCCATTAAAATGGTAATAAAAAGTTGGCTGATACTGCCTAAAATAGTCAATGGTATTGCATCCAACCGCTTTTCGTCACTTACATACAAAATACGCCCACCATATTCTCCCACACGGTTTGGTGTAAGCATGGTAATACTAAAACCAGCCAACACACTTTTATATGCATTTATAAAGCTTATTTTCTCCAGCGGCTTTAGCTGTATTTGCCATTTTAGTGCTTCAATTCCCCAATTTACAAAAACAAGTAAGCAAGCAAGCAAAAGTAATGGCGACTGTAAACTTAGTTTTATTTGCAGCCAACGATTGGCTAAATCTGGCTGGTGAGTAATTTGCTTATACAAACTCCATGATACAAAAACGAAGATAAGTGGCCCCAAAAACCAATTGAATAATATTTTGATACTTTTGTGCAAATAATTTTTTTTTGGTAAAAATAGGATACCATTTTGCAAAAGACAACAAAAATAATTTTAGGGATAGATCCTGGTACCGTAGTGATGGGTTATGGATTGATAGCGGTAAAAGCAAATAGCATCCATTTAATAGATATGGGCGTACTAAAACTATCTACAAAAATTGATGCGTATGAACGTTTACAACAGATTCACCATAAAGTTGCCGAAATTATCTTATTACACAAACCGACTAGTTTTGCCATTGAAGCGCCTTTCTTCGGCAAGAATGTACAGAGTATGTTAAAATTAGGAAGAGCACAAGGAGTAGCTATTGCAGCTGCTATCCAGGCTGGACTAACGGTAACCGAATATTCTCCAAAAAAAGTAAAACAATCTATTACCGGTAATGGCAATGCAGACAAATTACAAGTTTTAAAAATGTTGCAAACTATTTTAAAATTTGAGTATGAACCAAAAACACATGATGCTTCTGATGCTTTGGCCGTAGCAGTTTGCCACCATTACCAAGAAAGCAATGTTTTATTTTCTGGTATTGCAGGTAAAAATGATTGGAAGAGTTTTATTGCGAAAAATCCTCAAAGAGTAAAATAGAACAGAAAATCATTTTCTAGTCTAAAAAAATTTTAACCTATATTCTCTAGAATCATTTCTTGAATGACAATCATTTCTGCTGGGGTAACTGTCATTTTCTCTCTGGTAAAATTAAGGTCATCTGCGCTGTTCATGGGCACTAAATGCATATGTGCGTGTGGCACTTCCAATCCTATAACGCTTATACCACATCGTTTACAATCAAAGGTTTTTTCCAAAGCAGTAGCTA
>JANMGS010000399.1:0-1619 GCA_031374745.1 Ferruginibacter sp.
GATGAGTAGTTGGAAAAACCTTGGTCTGTTTATTAAAGATTTAAACAATGGGAGGCAAGAGCTTCCAGAAAACATTAAAGCAGATATACACAAGCTTACCGATAATGTGAGCGATAATTATGAGAAAGTAAAATTATTATATGCGTATTTGCAAAAAAATACCAGGTATATAAGTGTGCAAATAGGAATTGGTGGCTGGCAAACATTTGATGCAAAGTATGTAGCCACCAAAAAATACGGCGATTGTAAAGCACTTTCTAATTACATGGTAAGCTTACTAAAGGAAATGAATTTACCAGCAAAATATGTATTAGTAAATTCAGGTGATTATAGAAATGGGCTGTGGGAAGACTTTCCATCGCCTTATTTTAACCATGCAATAATGTGTGTGCCGCTACAAAAAGATACCATGTGGCTAGAGTGTACAAGCCAAACGGTAAGTGCTGGTTATATGGGAAGTTTTACCGGCAATAGAAAAGTATTATTGATTGATGATGATGGGGGACATATAGTAAGAACGCCCACCTATAAGGCTATAGATAATTTGCAATTGCGAAAAGTTAGCGCATCTATAAATGAAGATGGAGCATTGTCTGCCGAAGTAGACACGCATTATACAGGCATACAACAAGATGATGTACATGGATTAATGAATGGTGCAACGGAAGAAGAAAAGAAAAAATATTTGAATAGCACATTGAGCTTACCCACTTACGCTGTAGAGAAATTTGATTACACCCAAACCAAAGGATTAATACCTACTGTAGATGAGCATTTATCCATTACAGCACCAGATTATGCTACCATTACCGGGAAAAGATTTTTTATAACACCAAACTTTTTTAACCGTTCTGCAAGTAAACTGGAGGAGGATAAAAAAAGAAAATACGATATTCAATTTTTTTCAGCTTATATAGATGTAGACACTATTCAAATTAAAATTCCGGCAAACTATACGGTGGAGGCAATGCCTAAAAATATTTCTTTAAAAACAGCGTATGGAAACTACAGTATAAATTTTACGGTAAAAGATAACCTTATAAATGTGCTACGCAAAAATGAGAGAAACGAAGGGCGTTTTCCTAAAAGCGAATATAATGCTATTGTAAATTACTTCGACGAAATTTACAAGGCAGATAGGGGTAGGATTGTGCTTACAAAGAATTAAAATGTACTTTTGTTCTAAAAGTGCAATATGTTTAGGCACCAAGGTAAAACACGAAATGCAAAGCATAACTTAAGGATTGCATCTTTCTTGTCGTTTGTAGCAGGCATTGTAAACGTTGCTGGTTTTTTAAGCATACAACGGTTAACAACAAATGTGACTGGCCATTTTGCATTTTTTGTAGACGAAGTTTTTAAATTAAATTTTTGGGGAGGGCTTGTATATTTCCTTTATATCTTTTTCTTTTTATTAGGGTCTTTCTTTTCGAGTTTGCTCACAGAAATTATTATTAGAATGAACGAACGGTATATTTATGTGATACCGATTACAATTGAAATTATAATTTTAATTGCGATGGCCATTTTTGGAAAGTACTTGGTTTTGTCTTATCCAAATTTTCTTGCATGTAGTTTGTTGTTTGCAATGGGGTTACAAAATTCATTGGTTACTAAAA
>JANMGS010000428.1:0-5569 GCA_031374745.1 Ferruginibacter sp.
GTCCATCACAGGTTTATGCACCGGAAAATTGAATTGTTTTGCTGCTTTTACAAACGCATCTTTCCATGAACTTAATTTTTCTCCTTTCCAGCAAGCAACAGCTCCTTCAAATACACTCAATCTTTTATCGGGTATAATTAAATCTTTATCTAAGCCAAGTATTTGAGAAAACCCCTCACATACAGGGCATGCGCCAAATGGATTATTAAACGAAAACAAATTGGGTACAGGTTCTTCAAATACAATGCCATCCAATTCGAACTTATTACTAAACTTTAATGGGGGCTTTTCATTTATTTGTACGAACATGGTCCCCTCACCTTCATAAAAAGCGGTACCGGTACTATCAGCTATTCTATGAAGGTCGTCCTCATCAAAATCTTTTTTTAGTAGCCGGTCTATTAAAATAAAAATTTCTCGTTTTGTTTTTTTTGTTGGCTTCTCTTCTAAAAGGTCTTCGATAGTTACAATTTCATTATTAATAAATAAACGAGAAAACCCTTTTTGTAATAATATATTTAGTTCTTCTTTTTCAGCTCTATTGGCGTGGCTTTTAAAAGTGGCAAGCAACATTATTTTATCTCCATCCTTTGTTTTATTAATGGCTTCTATCACATCTGGCACATCATCTTTTTTTACAACCCTACCACTTATCGGCGAAATTGTTTTACCTACCCTTGCAAAAAGCAAGCGCAAGTAATCATATATTTCTGTCATACTACCTACTGTACTACGCGGGGTGCGGGTAATTACTTTTTGCTCTATTGCAATGGCAGGGCATAATCCTTTTATAAAATCTACATCGGGCTTATTCATGCGTTGCATAAACTGGCGAGCATAAGCACTCAAACTTTCTGCATACCTTCTTTGCCCTTCTGCAAATAATGTGTCTATTGTTAATGATGATTTACCAGAGCCAGATACACCCGTTACAACAACCAATTTATTTCTTGGTATTGTTACTGTAACATTTTTTAAATTATGTACCCTTGCTCCTTGTATAAAAATATCGGTATTGGAGGGTGTTGTTTTCCCTTTTTGTTTAGTAATTGTCTTCAGCATAATTATTTCAAAGTTATAGCAACCTTTTTAATATCCCATTCGTCTTGATGAATGTATAATTTGATAAAGAATAGAAAAATTGCTTAAGTAAAAGTACGAGCATTTTTTAAGTAAAAATCCTATCGAATTAATTCTACATACGAATAACAAAAAGACGTACAATAAAATTTATGAAAGGGTAATACATTTGTCTTCCAATATCCAATTGATTGAATAACCACATGGCCTCCTTACTAGATACCCAAAGGTTTCTCTTCTCTTGGAAAATAATCAAAACCAAATTTCTAAAACAAAAAATTAGAACTTATGAGAAACCACATTGAATTAACAGACCAGCAAATTGTAAACATGTACATTGCTGGAGATGCAAATGCACTTACTATCTTAGTTACTCGTTACAAAGACAAAATTTTCACCTCTATCTACTTATTGGTAAAAGATAAGTATTTAGCCGAAGACATTTTTCAGGATGTTTTTATTCGTATAATAGACACTTTAAGAGGTGGCCGTTATACGGAAGAAGGAAAATTTCTTCCTTGGGCAATGCGCATAGCACATAACTTATGTGTAGATCATTTTAGGAAAGTAAAGCGCAATCCTACTATCAAAACAAGCGACGACAGAGATATTTTTGATGTACTTAATTTTTCTGAAGCAGGTATAGATAACCGCATAATGAATGATCAAACCTCAGATAAAGTACGTCGTATGATAGATTTACTACCCGAAGATCAAAGAGAAGTAATCATTTTGCGCCATTATGCTGATTTAAGTTTTAAAGAAATTGCACAACTTTCCAACTGTAGCATAAACACTTCTTTGGGAAGAATGCGCTATGGGTTACTAAACCTACGCAAAATGATGACCGAAAAACAAATTGCTTTATAGTTTTATGATTGATTGATTGATTAAATAAATAAAATCCTCGCCTTTTCCATGGGCGGGGATTTTAAATTTTAGTAACATCAGTTTTATATACTCCTGATTATGGGCTCATTTAAAATTGACGCTCATTAATTCGCCGCTGAGAAATGAGTTAGAAGAGACTTCGCAGAGAATCTCTGCGTAATCTCTCTGCTCTCCTTTTTTTTTCGTCATTTTTTTATCGCTGTTGTCTACTTTTGAGTGCGAAAATTTTAATTACACCCCTTATTATTAAGCACTATGATTATTTTTGTAATATGAGTATTCAAAAAGCATATAACTTATGGGCATCCCAATACGATACTAATGCAAATGCCACCAGAGATGTAGAAGCGATTGCCCTCCGTAAAACACTTCACAATATTACTTTTGATACCTGTTTGGAAATTGGTTGTGGTACAGGTAAAAACACCACTTGGTATGTGGAGCGAGCTAAAGAAATAACAGCTGTTGATTTTTCTAAAGAAATGCTCGCTAAAGCAAAAGAAAAAATCAACTCTAGCAAGGTTACATTTATTCAAACGGATATAACAGGGCCTTGGTCATTCAAAAAAAATTATTACAATTTAGTGAGCTTTAGCCTGGTATTAGAACATATTTACGATATAGATACTATTTTTAAAAATACTGCTGCGGTTTTAAAGCAGGGCGGATTTATTTATATTGGAGAACTCCATCCATTTAAACAATATGCAGGAAGCAAAGCCAGGTTTGAAACGGAAGAAGGAACGAATTTTTTAGACTCCTACACTCACCATATTTCTGAGTTTGTGTACATAGCCAAAAAGTACAAATTTAATATCGTAACTATAGATGAATTTTTTGACAATGATAATAAAACGGAATTGCCAAGAATTCTTTGCTTATTATTACAAAAGATTTAAAAAAAGCCATGAATAAATTTTCGATTGTATTTTTTATTGCATTATTTTCTCTTTCTTGTAAAAATGTACAAAAAATGTCTGCTACACCCACTACAATAACGCACGCTTTTAGACTAAAGCCAGGGCAAGATTTACGTAAAGAAATAGAGACTTTTGTAACGGAAAACAATATTGCTGCAGGATGGATTGGTACTTGTGTAGCCAGCCTTACTAAATACAATATTCGCTTTGCAAACCAACAAAATGGCAGCATGGCTGAAGGACATTTCGAAATTGTGAGTCTCACAGGTACAGTATCTACCAATGGCTCTCATATACACATAAGCGTAAGCGATAGCACCGGGCACACAATAGGCGGGCATTTGCTGCAAGGTTGTACTGTTTTTACTACTGCCGAAATTGTTTTACAAAGTAGCCCTCAACTTATTTTTAAAAGAGAAAAGGATGGCAGCACGCCTTGGGAGGAATTACAAATAGAAAAGATCAAATTGCATTAATTAAAAAAGAGATGCCAACTTTTTAAAATTTGTCATCTCTTTTTTATCACTTAACATAAATGAGTTATTTTGCTGTTTTCACCCCACATTGTAACCATTGCAGATAATCGCCTTTTTTATCGGCGTATCCAGAAGGGTAGTTTACCAATTCTTCCTTTGTGTTTAAAATAACGTACCAAGGTTGAGCATTTTGATTGAAATTTTCTGTTTCAAAAACACTCCATTTGTCACCAATGGTTCTTATCTCTCTCGTAGAACCATCTTTGCTGGTGTAAGTAAACCTATTTTCTGGAGGCAGCAGCTTTTTGTCATCTACATATAAAGAAACAATAATAAATTTTTCACTTAGTAGTTTGTATTCTTCTTTATTGCTCCACACATTTTCTTCCATCCGACGACAGTTTACGCAAGCATAGCCTGTAAAGTCTAACAATACAAGTTTATTTTGCTCTTTAGCCATTTTTAAGCCTTCTTCATAATCGTGCGTACAATTTAGGTTGAGCACACATTCGTTGTCTTTTGCATAAATGCTATACCAAAGTGGTGGAGGAAAGCCACTTATTAATGTAAGATTTGCATATTTTGTATTGGTTACTCCAGGAACAAGGTAAAGCGTAAATAAAGTAAAAAAACTTGCAAATGCTATTCGAGAAATGGATAATTTTTTTATGGGGGAATCGTGTTTGAATTTTATGATACCCCACAAATAAAGAGAAAGGCCAATGCCGATAATAATCCATATGCCGATAAATATTTCCCTTTTGAGCAGCCCCCAGTGCATAACCAGGTCTGCGTTGGATAAAAATTTAAACGCCAAACCAAGTTCTAAAAAGCCAAGTACTACCTTTACAGTTGTGAGCCAACCACCAGATTTAGGCAACGATTTTAACATACCAGGGAACAATGCAAACAAAGCAAATGGTAGTGCCAGCGCTAAGCCAAAACCGCCCATACCCACCGTTAATTGCATGGCACCTCCATCTGCCGTTAATGAGCCAGCAAGCAAAGAACCTAAAATAGGACCGGTACACGAAAAAGAAACCAATGCAAGTGTAAGTGCCATAAAAAATATTCCAATTACATTTCCTACACCTGCTTTGCTATCGGTTTTATTGGTAAAGGATGAGGGTAAGGTAATTTCATATAATCCAAAAAACGACAACGCAAAAACGATAAAAATAATAAAGAACGCAACATTGAGGTACACGTTGGTAGAAATGTTATTGAGTATTTCTGGATTTAGTTTATCTAAAAAATGAAAGGGTAAACTTAATAATACATAAATTAAAAAAATAAAGAAGCCATATAAAAAAGCATTTTTGATACCTGTTTTTTTATTCTCAGCTTTTTTGGTGAAGAAAGAAACTGTAAGTGGTATCATTGGAAACACACATGGTGTAAGCAATGCAACAAGGCCACCCAAAAATCCTAAAACAAATAAAGAGAGCAAGCCTTTAGATTTTACATTGTCTGTAGAGGAGGAGCTAGACGTTTTACAATTAGCTAAAGGTTTTTCTAAATTTATCGTTGGTATTAAAATTCTGTTGGAAGATGTAGCAATAACTTTTTCTCCTGTAAGTATTTTCAACGTATCCGATTCTGGATAAAAAGATTGTTCATCGGCTACCTCATAATTTACTTGTAGGGAAAATGAAGAAGGAACTTTTCCATTAACTTGAATATTTTGAATGAATACAACACTATCTGTAGCAACTTGAAGATTCTTTACAGCAAGCACATCTTTTTCTGCAACAGTACCATTTGTAATTATTTGTAATTCTCTAAGGGCAATAACACTATCCTCTTTTGTGATGCTGATACCAGATATTTCAGCCTCTGCATTGGGTGCAATATAAGTATGCCATCCTGTTTTTATTATACCAGTAAAAGTTACTTTGTAGTTCCCTTCTCCTGTTTTTTCAGTGTTGGTTTTCCAAGAGATAATTTTAGCGTCTTGTGCATGAAGGACATTTATGCTCAATACAAAAACCAACAAAACAAAACTTATTTTTCGTAGACTTCTCATTGCAAATGCTGTTTATAAAAAATCCCGATTAGCATATCGGGATGTAATTTAAATTTATTTTATGCTTAAGATTTTGGATCGATTTTTATTGAGAAGCTAACATCTTTTGGTGGTAAGCATTTTTGATCATTGCATACCATAAAAGTAACTTTGCCCTTTGTTAAAGTAGATACAGG
>JANMGS010000433.1:0-3066 GCA_031374745.1 Ferruginibacter sp.
ACAAAAACGGTATAGATGTAACAGAAGCAATCAGTAATATTGGCAAAAAAGTTACATCTATACCGTTTTTGTATTGCGCCGTTGCAGTTTTAAAATCTACCGTTGGTGCAGCAGAGGCAAATAACCTATTGAGTACTTCTGCAAGCCTTAGGCCAGCCAATAATAATTGTTTTTGTACAACAACCTTGTTTTTTTGTAGATAAGCTTCACTCAATCTAAATTCTGGAAAGTCGTACACGCCATCTAACAAGCTTCTACTTTCTTGCATCCATTTTAAAAAATCTACTTCGTTTTTAAAATTTACAGCATTGTTTTTGTAAAGGTCTAAACAATCCTTATCCGTAATTTTTGTAAGGGCAATAATATCTTCGTCCCAAAAACGGTGCAGGTTATGTGTTTTTATTGTATCGTATTGCACTATTACTTTATTGCCACCAAGGTCGTCGTCGTAGCCTGTATGTAGGGGCATGTGTAAGTCACCCATCAGGTGTAAGAGTATATATAAGTCTGTACGTATTTGGTCGGAGCAGAGTGTGTTTTTATGAATCAATTCATTGTAAGTAATAATAAGCCTATTTACAATATTGTCATTGTTGTTGGACTCGTATGCTTTTCCTTTAGGATAATCTAGGTAATGCCAGCTACGCATAAAATCATAATCGCCGTTGGATTTCATGATGTCCATCCAATTGGCAGCGGTATCTATAGTCATATTACCAAGAATAGACAATACATTTTTGCGTACATCCTCTTTTACAAATTGCATGGCAAGTCTTCCTACAATTGCATGCCCTTCGGGCCCCCAGGCAAATGTTTTTTTGTTTGAGAATAGTAAAAATGCAAAGGCTAAAGGAATTATTTTTCTTAATATTTTTTTATACATAGACACTCTTTATCAGTATACGAAGCTATTGAATTTTTTAATAGCTATCCGCTATTGGGTGCAAGGAATATAAAATTGTAGAAAATAAAATTTAAATCAATAAAAATTCATTCTTCATTTAAAGAATTTACTTCTATAGATTTACCCATATTATCTGTAGTCTATTTGTTTAATAGTTAAGAAATGATACACAAAACAGCTTTTCTGTGAATCAGTGCAATATTTTTGCCACAGATTCACAGAAAAAAACCAAAAATATCATTTTAATCTACCCGTTCAAAAATCATACATTCTGTATTTCACATGTAAGATTCTTTTCCACCCAATAGAGGGTAGTCATTGTTTTTCATAATTGCTTTTAAAAGCCAGGACGGGCTGCCAAATTAATTTTAAAAAAATGCGAAAAACTACTGAATTTGTAATCATGTTCGTGGATTTTGTACAACTTCCCATTATCTATAAATACCAACGTTTGATGTATAAATACGTTTTTTACCAAAACTAATGGCAGTACTTGTTAATGTTTATCGCTCAGCATAAACTGTAATGAGATAAGGAGATGCATACTACAAACTATATATTGGAAAAGTTGATTGAATAAATTCCAAACAAACTGTAGTTCTTGTAATAGGCTTCTTAATCTTGCGAAAAAATAAACAAGCAAATAAATGCAAAAAGGAATATAAAAGCATGTAGGATGTTTTTTAAGAACGACATGTTAGACTAGTTAAGGATGAATTTGACTAATTGGCAAGTAAAATTTTTATTTGTTTGATTTGGTACTTTTGTAGACTTTGAGTTTTCACATTAGTTTAATAGGGTAAATCTTTTATGTGGGCATTTATAACAATTCACCAATAATGTCTTATTTTCGGACGAATAAATTGTTTTAAAACCAATACATAATAATAATGAAAAAATCAATTACTTACTTACTACTTTGTTTTTGTCTTTTTTGCGTGCAGACTGCACATGCTCAAATTAAGATTGGATATATAAACACAGAAGAATTATTGGCTATTATGCCAGAAACAGACAAGGTAGGTAAAGATTTGACAGTTTACCAGGCACAGTTGGAGCAGCAAAACAATACCATGATATTGGATTTAAATAAAAAAGATAGTTTATTTATTATTGATTCCCTTACACTCACAAAAGAACAAAAAAATGAAAGAAGGAAGGAGCTGTTTGGGTTATACAAAGAAGTACAGGGCTTTAGCCAAACAGCAGAAACGGCTTTGCAAAAAAAGCAAGAAGAATTGATGCAACCGGTTCGTAAGAAAGCTTACGATGCCATTAGTGCTGTATCCAAAGAAAATAAAATCACCTATGTGTTAGATGTAAATTCGATTATTATAGCTCCGCCAGGGGATAATATTTTGTCGTTGGTAAAAAAGAAATTAGGTATTGTGAGTGCGCCTCCTAAAACTGCTGTAAAACCAAAGTGATTTTGAATATGTTGTTATCGTTTTCGGTTGTTTCTATGATTAAAAAAGGCCTTATTTATGCTGTACAATTGAAAAGTACATAGATAAGTTAGGCTTTGTAGTATGCTATATGGAATACTTTTTTTAAAGGAAATTATTTTTTAAATAATTGAAATGTAATGCCTAAGCGGTCAGTTTGTAGTAACTTCACCTCAACAAAATACTGGTTCCTTTTTTTAAATAAATTTTTCCATCTGCACCCATTGCTTCAAGCATCCATATTACGGTTTGTGTATTTTGTTTTACGTTTTTATAGTTGCCATCCCATCCATTTTTTGCGGTTTGGGTTTCGTAGTATAATTCGCCCCAGCGGTTATAAACCCTGAAATATCGAATTTGTTTTAAACCATAAGAAACGGGCCTTAAAACGTCATTTACGCCATCTCCATTTGGTGTAAATGCAGTGGGAACATAGATAGCTATATCGTTTACCAATTTTACTTGTTGTGTATCTATAGTTACACAGCCTGTTTTGGTTGTTATCCTTATATGGTATTCCTGTTCAATGGCACTTTTAAAAACCGGGTTGGCACTGCTTGCATTATCTAAATAAGTAGCTGGATTCCATAAAATACTTTCTCCAAAATTTCTAGCATGTAAATTGAGCGGTAAATTTATTACACCTATTTCTACTGGATATCGTAAGGCGGTTTTGGGCTTTTCTATTGAAACCGCTTTGGTGAACGTATGCAACGG
>JANMGS010000526.1:0-3261 GCA_031374745.1 Ferruginibacter sp.
GACCAGCTGGAAATGGATTGTGGGTATAGAATGAATAAATCAAAATATAAAAACAAAGTTTGACAACAAGTAAACGTGCCCCACTCGTGGAGGCTTTTGTCTAGAGCAGACAAACAAACCAAACAGAAAGATAGTTTGACAGCAAATGGACGTGCCCCACTCGCTTTGTTTGGACACTGGAAGTGGGTTGTGGGATTAGATCAAATGAAGTAACACAGGAAAATACCGAAGCGATTGATGATTGGGAAGCATCGAATGTAAAAACACAGTACATAGAAATGCAATCTAAAACAATTGTAAATAAAGTAGAGAGCAAAGATGTGGGGATGAGCTATAGCATGAACCCCTATGCAGGTTGTGAGCATGGTTGCATCTATTGCTACGCACGCAATGTACATGAGTATTGGGGCTACAGCGCAGGCATTGATTTTGAGCAAAAAATTTTGATAAAGAAAAATGCACCACAATTGTTGCGTAAATTTTTGATGCATCCCAAATGGCAATGTGCACCCATTATGCTTAGCGGCAATACAGATTGCTACCAACCTGCAGAACAACAGTATCGCCTCACGAGAGGATTGCTAGAAGTGTGTAACGAATTTAACCAACCCGTGGGCATACTCACCAAAAACTCGTGGATACTAAAAGACAAAGATGTGCTACAAGAAATGGCGAAGAAAAAAATCGTATCGGCCATGGTATCCATAACATCATTTAACGAAGACCTGCGCCGCATAATGGAACCACGCACTACCACAGCAAAACAAAAATTAAAAGTAATAGAAGAACTAAGCAAGGCTGGCGTGCGCATGGGCATCATGATAGGACCAATGATACCGGGTCTTAACGAACACGAAATGCAACGCATTATGAAAGCGGCGGCAGATCATGGCGCTACATTTACGGCATATACTTTTGTACGACTAAATGGTGCCATCAAATTTTTGTTTCATGATTGGTTGTACAAAAACTTCCCCAACCATGCAGATAAAGTATGGCACCTTATAGAGCAGAGCCACGATGGAAAAGTAAACGATACCCGCTTTGGTGTGCGCATGCGTGGCGAAGGCAACATTGCACAAATGGTAGCACAGCAATATAAAAAATATGGTGCACTTTATAATATGAATGCAGAAGAGTGGAGTTTGGATACGAGCATTTTTAGAGTACCGGGTGGGCAGGGGAAGTTGTTTTGACGGACAGAAAACTTCCAATGACTTGCCCTTACTCCTTTAAATATAAAGTATAAGAGCCGCAAATGTAAGCGGCTCTTATCTTTTTTCTTTAATTCATTTTTTCTGAAATAAATTCAAGCAATTTTTCGTCGCTCATTTTATTAGCGGTAGACTCTGCTGTTTTTGTATTCTTAAACTGGGGTGTATCTGCCAAGTAGTGAATAAACTGTTCTTGTGCCGTGCCTGTACCAGTTAAATGGATTTCCGTAGCATTTTGCATATGCGATGTTATTTCTTTGAAAAATTTTGCTTGTGCCATCCGCTCATGGTTATTGGCATTTTTTTCGCTAGAGTTGTGAGATGTCTCCTCCCCTTTTATATGTTCAATTACTATAAAGTCACCCGCTTCATTTTTTCCTACTATTGTTGCATGCTGTGAATCCATCCACACGCCAAATTGCTTTTCGTTGCTCATATTACCTTTTTTTGTTTTGAAATAAATAAAACCAGTACTTTTAAACTATCCTAATAATAGGTAAGTTTACATGCAAGCTACAGTTTACAAAGCGTTAATTTTTTTATAAATACATAATATATTCACAATGTTTTTCTAGAATCGCAAAAAAGTATACCATGCACAAAAAAGACGTCCTCACCATCGTCGCAGCCATTGTAATGACAATCATTACAGGCATAGCCACCCATTTTGAAGTAAATTCGGTTTTACTTTTTGTTTTTAGCGCCATAGCATTGGTATTATTGGCAATGAATGTAGGCCATGCCACCGATCAACTCGGTAGCCGCATGGGGCCGGGGGCTACCGGTGTGTTGCAATCTGCATTGGGTAATTTGCCTGAGTTGTTTGTATGCATATTTGCATTGCGGGCAGGGTTGGATAAAGTGGTACAAGCTGCGTTGGTAGGTTCTATTTTAGCCAATTCCTTATTGGTATTTGGCTTGGCCATACTCTTAGGTGGCTTAAAACATGGCACACAAAAATTTCAATCGGAGCCGCCAAAAATGATTGCCACTTTAATGTTGTTGGCGTTTGCTGCATTGGCTATTCCTACACTTACACACCACTTGCATACCGCAGCAGATACACATATAAATATGCTCAATGTAATGGTAGCTATTGTACTTTTATTGGTATTTGTAGCTAGTCTTACCTTTTCTATAAAGGGCGATAAAACAATTGTACCGTCAGAATCTACCGAAGTGCACCAAGCAAGTTGGTCGCTACCAGTAACATTAATTGTACTTGCTGGAGCTGGGGTAGGTGCAGCATTTGTCTCAGATTGGTTTGTAGAAGCTTTGCAACCAGCTATGAAAATACTGGGTATTAATGATGTATTTGCAGGTTTAGTAATAGTCGCCATAGCTGGTAATGCCATTGAAAACTTAGTGGGTATTCAATTAGCCATGAAAAATAAAGCTGATTATGCTGTCAGTGTAATATTAAACAGTTCGCTGCAGATAGCATTGTGTTTATTTCCTTTATTGGTATTGCTATCATTCTTTATTGGTGGTGCTGTTTTATCATTTGTGCTTAGCCCGTTATTATTAGGCGCATTGGCTTTATCCATTATAGTAGGTGCGTTTATCGTATTCGATGGAGAATCTATTTGGCTTGAAGGTGTGGCATTAATTGGATTGTACTTAATTATTGCTGCAGCTTTTTGGTGGGGGTAAAGGAGAACATGTCATCAAAAAAGCCTTCGCTAATTCGAAGGTTTTGGTTTATTTTTTTTCGTGATAATATTGATCTGCTGGCATTTTAAAAACCCTGGATTTTTGAAATGCCAGAAATGCATTGTTATCTTCAGCATTTATTTTTATCCAATTTTGGTAAGCTGTTAAGTTTTCTGTAATACCAAACAGCCATTGGTTATACGCTTCAAACATACCAGACTTAAGCAATTGTTGCTGCATATCAAAAAGACGAAACGCAGGTTTATTATCAGTAGAAAACCAATCTATAATAAATCGGGCTCTTATCATAGAAAGTGATTCTGTGTTTATTCCATTTGCAGTTACCGCTTCTTGCTTTTTCATTACTTCCAAATACTGTTTTACAAAAGGATTG
>JANMGS010000558.1:0-4404 GCA_031374745.1 Ferruginibacter sp.
ATTGCCCAAAGCTGGTATTGCATGCCTTGTGGTGCTGCGGGCAATCCGCTTGCTTCTACATACACATCACCCGTATTTTTTACCCAAAATATTTTTGCTGTACTAGAGGGTGCAGCGGGTGTTCCTTTAAGTACCACTTGCTGGCTGTTATTATCTAACGGAACTTCTAAATTCTTTTGCAATGCAACAATATCTTCAGATTGTGAAGCTATTTTTTGTTCTGCTACTGCTAGAGCACTGTTGGCCCGATTGTACTTGGTAAAAGTTACCATATTAAAAATTGCCGATCCTATAAGCAGTACTACGGAGGCTGCAACTGCATATTTTAAATTGCTATTTATGTTTCTAACTGGTGCTGTTTTTATTGGAACTATCTTATTATTGGATGAAGCCAGTGTAGCATTGTTTTTTAAAGCCGCAAATAAATTTTTCTTAGTATCTAAAGAGGGGGTTATTGCTTTTGCAATATCAACTTGCTCCAAGCCTTCTTCTATTGCAAGCAACTCTGCAGCCACTTCCGGATGGGAAGCTTTCCAGGCCAAAACCTGTGCAGTTTCTTGCTCACTCGTAAGTCCTAAGACGAAGAGCTCTAGTAAGCCAGATGATATGATTTCATTTGTTTGCACCCTTAATTAAATATTTTTCTTAATTCAATAATAGCCGTTCGGATTTTTGTTTTTACTGTTCCAACGGGCATTTCCAACTCTTTTGCTATTTCCTCTTGCGTATATCCTTGAAAATAGGACATATCTATAATCTTTCGTTGTTTTTGATCTAATGTATCCAATTTTTTTCTAAAATCTGCCGAATCCATTTTGGTAAATACATTGTTATTCACACTTATATTTGCTACCACATTTTCATCTCCCGCTACCTTGCTTTGGTACTTATGCTGGTTACTTTTTAAGGTATCCAAAGTTAAGTTGTGCGTTATCCTACGCATCCAAGTGTACAACTTACCTTTTGTTTCATCATACCCATCTATATTATTCCATATTTTTAAAAATGCTTCTTGTAATATATCTTCAGACAATGAAAAATCATTTACCATGGCATAAATAACCCCGTTTAACGCAGCGGAATAATTGTCGTACAAGTACGAAAAAGCCGTTTCATCCTTTTGTTTTAAGGATAATACAAGATCTTGTTCTGTATATGATTGTTTGCTAATTTGCACTATAGATTTAATGCTCCAAAAGTAAATATAAATAATGTAATCTGCAAGCAATTTAAAATATCATTCACTATTTCATGGTATAATTTTTTGTTTATCTTATTTTCATATATCTAATTAATTCAAAATACTAATTTAAAAATTATGGCTTAATTTTTCTATTATACTTACGATTATATTTTATAATTTGATTAAATAAAGCGGATTATTTAAAATCCATGCCTTCTAATTGCTATTACAATCGGTTTTACCCGGTTTTGTAAATGTTGCCCGCAGGACTTCTTTGGAGGAAATGATTCACGGTACACTAGCTCCCGACAAAAACGTAAGGGACACTTGCGGTGGACTTTTCTGCAGGCTGGGAGAGCGATGTATATATAAGTTTGGTAAAGCCTCGCCATAGAGCGGGAAGACCTAAATAATCCAACCACCTGCGTATATGCACATAGCGCATAAACTTTACTTGTACTATTTTTTTTTATTTGTATATAAGAGATGGTAAACAGTCAAATTACATGACTCGCAAGGGTTTCACAGCAATATTTCTTTAAAATTTATGGCTCCTGTTTGCAAAAAATACGCAGATACGGTAATCTTTTTTAGCTTGCTATATTTATTAATACCTATTTAGTGAATTTCTTATTCTTAATTAACCAAACAGCAGTTTGATAAAATGAAATGGCTTCCTTTGCCAAACTATCATTCAAAGCAACGGATTTTGCTTCGCCTGTGGTAAAATTAGGTTTGAACTGGTTTACTTTTTTAACGGGCGATTGTATCACCAATTGCTCATTTTTAATATATCCTAACCCTTGGTATGTACTAATGTACGCTCGTCTGTTTTCTGGCGCTGTTTTAAAAATATCTTGTCCAAAAAACTTGGAGGTATAACTAAAATTTAATAGCCCCAAAATAGTAGGAGCAATATCAATTTGTGCAGTAATGCTGCTCACAATGGCGGGCTCTATGTTTGCTGGCGAATAAATGAGTAAGGGTATATGATATACATTTACGGGCAATTGCACACTACCAGCACTGCTGGCGCAATGATCGGATACTATTACAAAAATCGTATTGTTGAACCAAGGTTTTACAGATGCCTCTTTTAAAAATTTATTAATGCAATAGTCTGTATATTTTACTGCCCCTTCCCTACTTTGTGTGGCAGCCGGTATATCAATTCTTCCATCGGGATAAGTGAATGGCCGATGGTTGGATACCGTCATGATATGCGTGAAAAATGGCTTTTGTGAAGCTGCATTTTTGTCCAAAGTATTTATAGCTAAAGTAAATTCATCTTCATCTGCCACCCCCCAAATATTCTGATAATGAATATCTGCTGGTTTTATAGCATCCCTATCGATTACTTCATATCCATTGCCGCCAAAAAAAGCTTTCATATTATCGAAATAACTGTAGCCTCCATAAATGTATTGGGTGGTATAACCTTTGCTTTTAAAAACAGAACCTAAAGAAAACAAGTTGGCATTGTCTGGACGTTTTACAATACTTTGCCCAGGTACAGGCGGCAACGAGAGTGTGAGTGCCTCTAGCCCACGCACCGTGCGTGTTCCAGATGCATAATGCTGTGTAAAAAAAATGCTTTTGTCTGCCAATGAATCTAAGAATGGGGTAATATTTTGTGTGTTGCCAAAGTGCTTCATAAACTCCCCACTAAGGCTTTCTATACTTATCAATACTACATTTAATTTACGCTCCGGCTTGGTGCTGGTAATATTTCTTTCTATACTAAAAACATTTGTACTTGTAAAAGCGCTGCTGCTATCTTGTAATTGATTGCGCACAATTTTAAAGGCTTCTTCATCGGGCAACGTTTTATAAAATTTATAAAAATCCAATTCATTGTTTTTAAACGCTACGCCAAATTGGTAAATGCCATTTCCTGCAAGCTCATTTGCATATTGGTTGTTGCTAAAATGATGCCATGGCTCTTGCACTACAAAATACAACAATGCCGATGAAGCTAGTAATAACAATGCTTTCCAAGACCTTTGCCCTATAAACTCGCAACTTTTTATCCACGCCCTTATCAGTTTTCTGCAAAAAAACAATGCAATAAAAGTAACAGAAACAATAATGGCAATTAATAACCCAATGGGATAAGACTCTTTGATATTTCCAATTACTTCATTGGTATAAATCAAATAATCTACCGCTATAAAATTATAACGGGTAGAAAACTCTTCCCAAAAAAACCATTCACTGGCAGCATTAAAAAACAGGCAAACAAAAAAGATGGCTAGCATAATGTACATCAAAACCATTCTAATTATTTGCCTTATGCTCAATGGTACAAAAGCCATCGATAAATAAATAACAAAACGTACAATAATATACCCGGTAAACAATTGGTAAACCAATTCATTAAACTCCTTTGGAAAAACATTGGTGAAAAGCAATAAGCCAATTAAAGTTATAAATGCCGCTATTACAAATGGAATAACTTTCTTTTTATAAATAAATTCATTTTGAAACCAAACATAGATAATAAAAGGAATAGCCACAAAAAAACCAACCGTAATATCATACAATAAGCCAGTAAGCAATGCCACCGGAAATTCCCATATTTTCATGTGCGAAACGGATGCAGAATAAACCATCAATACCATCCTAACCAAAATAGAAATTCCCACAAAACTGCCAAACACTATTCCCACAGGAATAAATCGTTTACCAAAAATATTTTTTAAAAACATATATCACTTTAAATGAAAAAAGTTTGAAAACAGTTTACCACCATCATCAAACTTACTTTATAAACTTATAAACTTTTTCAACTCTATTTACTTTTCAACTCTTCAACCAATTAATTTTTCCTACAATCAAACAAAAAAAATCATTTTTTGCCGGAAACCTGCCTGCCGGCAAAGGCAGGGACGGGAAGGCGTTTTTAAAGGAAAAAAGGCGGTGGTTCAAAATGCTACGCATTTTATACATTTAAAGTGTCTTTCCGCATAACAAATTCTTCAACGATCCAACAGCCCTTAAACCATACAGGTTTACATAACAACCGCTGTTAGGGCTAGAACCGCTGTTAGGGTTTTGCCCTTCAACCCTTAAACCATATTCAACAACTTTTCAACTCTATTTACTTTTCAACCCTTCAACCACATTCAACCCTCAAACCCCCTTCATCTCCTCCAACCATTTATCCCTTCCCCAGTTTTTTATTACGTGCTTTTCGCTATGGTAACTAGAGCGTACCAACG
>JANMGS010000562.1:0-2358 GCA_031374745.1 Ferruginibacter sp.
CGTTGGTAATTTTTATTGCTCGCATCCAACTTTACCCTTGCAGCATTTACAGCCGCTTGTGCCGAATTTAAATTAGAAGCTACGGCATTTGAATTGGCAGTTACGGAATTGATATTTGCCCCAATAACATCTTTATTACTACGAGCCAATGAAGTATTTTTTTTAGCACTTAATACAGCTATTTCAGCCTGCTTAACTGCAATTTTGTAAGTAGCGTCGTCTAGTACTAAAATGGTATCGCCTTCTTTTACTACTTGATTATCTCCTACATAAATTTTAGCAACTGACCCATTTATTTTTGGAATTACAGGGCTAATATCAGTTTCCAATTGTGCATTATCTGTAGTTTGTTTACCACTGCAACTTGCAAAGAATATAGCTAAAGAGATTAGAATGTATAGTAATGAATTTTTCATTTTATAGTTGTTTAAATTTTATTTACCTGTTGTTTTATTTAATTTTTTAAGTGCTAATTGAGCATTAGCATTAGCAGCATGTAGGTTTAGATTGGCTTGTAATAATTTATTATTTGCATCTAGAAAATCGGTGGCAGTAATGGTAGAAACATTTAGCTTATTTTGCTCTACTCTAAAATTTTCGGCAGCTTGCTCAACAGCTTTTTTTAGAATGACTATTTTTTGTGTGGCTTGTAAATACTCAGTGTAGGCACTATTTACTTCTATCATTATAGCTTCTTGCGCTTGATTGTAAAGAGCATTTGTTTTAGTAATGGTTTGTTTGCTTTCATTAATTTTGTCAGCATTTTTATATAAACTTGAGATTGCCCAATTAATATTTAGGCCTACAAACCAAGTGCCTTTAAAACTATTTTGATTGGGGAAAACCCTTTGCTCGGGTAAATTGTAATTACCACTTGCAATAGCACTCACAGTTGGTAGGTAATTTGAATTTGCAATTTTAACGCCAATAGAAGCGATGTCTTGATAAGTTTTAAGGGCTTTTAATTCTGCTCTATTGGCAAATGCTGAGGATAAATAAGTTTCTAATTTTGGCTCGGGTAAATTATCATCTTCTATTAATGCAGGCTGCTCTATAATAGTGTTGGATGGTAAGCCTGTAAATAAGCACAAATTGAAATTTACCGCATTTATAGTATTTGAAATATCAATTAAGTTGGATTGTAAATTGGTAATTGCTAAATCAATTTTTAAGGCTTCGTTTTCTAAAACTATTCCTTGCTTGACAAAGTTTTTTACATCTTGCTGATTTTGTGATAATGATTTAATATTTGCCTCAATAATTTTTTTTGAAGTTTTCAATACATACAAATTATACCACAAAGCAGCAATGTTATAAATAGTATTTACCTTGTTTTTTTCTAAATCAAATTTTGCTGCTTCAATTTCTTTTTTTGAAATTTCAATACCGTAGTTTGCTTTGCCACCACTCCAAATAAGTTGTTTTAATTGCAATGAATTATAAGACTGGTTTAAAATTTGAGGATTAAGGGTTACATCTCCTGTGGGGAAACTTACTTTGAAAGGGGTGATGTTATCGCTGATTCTGGTATAGTTTGCATTTAACCCTATATCGGGTAAAAGGGCTTTTTTGTTTGCATTTAATGTGGAATTTAGTATGCTTATTTGGGCTGAATCTGACTTTAGTTGAAAGTTGTGGTTAAGTGCTAACTGTGTGGCTTCTTCTAAAGTTAGTACTTTTGTTTGTTGCGCATAAACTGTATTTACGAGTAGGCTTGATACTAGAACAAAAAAACAACCTTGTAAAATTTTGTTTTTTATTTTTCTCATCATCTTATGATTATTGTGGTTATTAAATTTTGTTTTACTCTCCTTTTACAGCATCAAAAAAATTGAAGAATGGTAGGGCTTCTTTATAAGAAAGTACAACCTCTTTAATAAAGTTTTTTGAGCATACCATATCATCGTCAAAATGTTTGTGAACGATGTATTGCTTTAGTTTGATTAGTTCAATATTTGGATTGTCTTCGGCATATCCTTTTGGGGGACGAATTAATTTTTCTCTTACCATAGTAGGAAAAAGCGGATCACCGTTTAAAGTACCGAAACGGTCTATAAACGATTTTTTATTGATTATTTTATTGAATACCGAGCCGTTGTAGTCAATTTCTTGTCTTACTTTGGCCAAAAGTGTAGGGTCTGGTTGCCATACACCGCCTGCAATAAGGCTACCACCTGGCGTAATTTGAATATAGAAAGGACATTTTTTATCATCGGCGGCTCTTTCTATTAAGCCACTTATGTTATTTTTATAAGGGCTTTTGTCTTTACTAAACCGTATATCTCTATAAATACGAGAGGCATATTTTTTTAAGTCTTTTTCGTAGATGGGTTCAATTTTTCTAATTTCAGGAAGTAG